>JBAWWQ010000061.1:0-8089 GCA_037146655.1 Chlamydiota bacterium
TTATAATATAGTGGTGTTTTATTTTATTAGTTTTGACAACGTATAACCAACCCAGTAATAACTAGAATGACGCTCGACGATTGGTTTTTCGAGAAGATTTTAAATACAGCGCATTTACACGAGAGAGTTCATTATGTTAGGTACAATTTTAGTAGTTCTTTTAATTTTATTGATTATTGGAGCTATTCCAAGATAGAATTATAGTAGCGGGTGGGGCTATGCTCCTGTAGGCGGATTGACAATGGTGTTAGTTATTATTCTTGTTTTATGGTTGTTGAAAATTATTTAGAAAATTTTCGAATAGAATATAACTTTAGCTTAATTAATAAAGGATGGTAGTAGGCCATCCTTTTAAAGATCTCGTGGTATCTTGAAAAATCGAGGCTTTTTGAGTCTTGTCCCAATATCTATCTTAGAGTGCGTCTTATTTTATAAAATGTTATTTTATGTGTGTTGACGATAAGGCTTCTTGTTGTTAAACCGTTTTGCAGTTAAAGCGTTTTAAGGTGGGTATGATTGTTAAAGAAAAAGACGGTGTGATTTGGTTAGAATTTGAAATTTTTCAAGATTTTCCTCAAATTGTTCATGGTGTTTTTTTAAGAAAAGGTGGGGCTAGTCAAGGCGAATTTGCGAGTTTAAATGTAGGTAGAAATGTTAAAGATTCTATTGAAGCTGTGACAGAGAACCGGAAAAAAGTGCAGAGATGTTTAGCTTTAGAAAAGCTCGTATTTGGAAACCAAACACATCAGGATTTGTTTGTTGATGTTTCACAGTATAATAGTGACACTACTTTAGTATCAAGCTGTGATGGACTCATAACTTCTTTAACTCAAATAGGATTAAGTATTTCTCATGCTGATTGCCAAGCAGTTATTTTTTTTGATCCTAAAAAAAATGTGATTGCAAATGTTCATTGTGGATGGAGAGGTAATGTCCAGAATATTTTAGGTAAAATGGTTCGAACTCTTAAAGAACAAAGAGGATGTGATCCTTTAGACATTGTTGTTGGAATTTCTCCTAGTTTAGGGCCTTTTTATTCAGAGTTTATCAATTATCAACAAGAGTTTCCGATGAGTTTTTATTCTTATCAAATTAAACCCTGTTTTTTTGATTTATGGAAGATTAGTCAGGATCAACTTATGCAAGAGGGTGTTTTATCAAAACATATTGAATGTGCGAATTTATGTACGTATATGCATAGTGACTTATTTTTTTCTTATAGAAGAGACCACGTTACAGGGCGTCATGCAATAATTATAGCTTTAAAAGATTTATTGAATCCTTGTTTATTATAGCGATTTCTCGGTATATCTTTAGTCCTTTATGAGGACAATATGCATATTAAAGAATTAACATTGAAAGGGGTTAAGCTTATTACTCCTCAAGTATTTTATGATGAAAGAGGTTTTTTTTTAGAGACGTTTCATCAAACAAGATATCTTGAGATAGGGATGTTTGTTCAGGATAATCTATCTTGTTCAAAGTATGGTACGATTCGTGGAATGCATTTTCAGACAAGACCTGGTCAAGCAAAACTTGTTCAAGTGATTAAAGGGAAAATTTTTGATGTTTTTGTAGATATTAGAAAAGACTCTCCAACTTTTGGTCGGTGGGAAGGGGTGTATTTAGAAGAAGGGACTCATCAGCAGCTGTTTATACCTGTAGGATTTGCGCATGGTTTTTGCGCTATGAGTGCTGAAACATTGGTATTATATAAAGTAAGTAGTGAATACCATAGCGATACTGAAAAAGGATTTAGATATGATGATCCGGCAGTTGGGATAAAGTGGCCAATTAGCAATCCAATTGTTTCTGAAAGAGATTTAAGGGCGCCACTGCTTAAAGATTTGGAGGGGTGATGTTTTGGATTGTGGGTAAAGAGGGTCTGCTTGCAAAAGCTTTTCAAAGAGGATTTATTGCTCAAGATCTTGAGTATGTTGCTTCATCGCATCTAGAATGTGATATCACAAATCTTGATCAAGTAGAAAAATTTACTTCGCAATTTCCTATAAAAACCATTATTAACTGTAGTGGTTATACTCATGTAGACTTTGCAGAAAAAGAAATAGATAAAGCTTTTTTACTTAATGAAAAAGGGGTTTTGCATCTTGCGCAGATCGCAAAAAAAATAGGAGCTAAGCTTGTTCATTTTTCTACAGATTATGTGTTTGATGGGAAAAAACCTAGCCCTTATTTAGAAACAGACTCTGTAGATCCTCTTAATACCTATGGGGCAAGTAAATATGCAGGTGAATTGGTTATACAGCAGGTGTTGCCTTCGAGTTTAATTATAAGAGTGTCCTGGTTATTTTCTAAAGAGATGCCTGCTATGAATTTTACTAAGAAGATGGTAGAGCTTTTACAAATAAAGGATCAGCTTGAAGTTGTAGAGGATCAAGTAGGTAAAGTAACTTATGCAGAAGATCTTGTTGACGCCACATTAGAGATTCTTGCTCAAGAAGGGCTTTTTCATTATGCTAATCAAGGTGTTATAAGTCGTTATGAATATGCAAAAGAGATTCTGCAAGTATTAAAAAAATTAAATATAGCGGTTAAATGCGAACGTATTTTGCCAGTATCTAGTACAAAATTTCCGATGCTAGCAAAAAGGCCATGTTATAGCGCATTAGATACAACGAAAATTGAAAAAATTTTAAAAAAGCCTATTAGACATCATACTGAAGCGCTAGCTGAGTGTCTTTTGTCTATGGCTTCTGAAGGGAAGATTTATGTTACTTGATTTAGATCATAAAGTGATTTTAGTGACAGGAGGAGCTGGTTTTATGGGATCCTCTTTTATTCGCCATATACTTTCTCTTGCCTCTTTTACAGGCAAAGTCATTAATTATGATGCGCTCACATATTCAGGAAATTTAGCGAATTTAGCGACTTGTGATCAAGATCCTAGATATAGGTTTATCCAAGGAAATATTCTAGATCAAGAATTTTTTGAGAAAATCCTTGTTCAGGCTAAGGTCGATGTTGTTGTTCATTTTGCTGCAGAAACACATGTGGATCGAAGTATTGCTCACGCGTTATCTTTTATAGAAACTAATGTTTTGGGAACTTTTTCTCTTTTAGAGGTGGTAAGAAAATATCCTTCTATACATTTTCATCATATTTCTACAGATGAAGTCTATGGTTCTTTAGGGAAAGAGGGGTGTTTTTTTGAAGATTCTCCTTATCTACCTAATTCTCCTTATGCAGCTTCCAAGGCTTCTTCAGATCATTTGGTTCGCTCTTATGCTAAAACATATGGTCTTTCTACAACGATTTCTCATGCGGGTAACAATTATGGTCCTTATCAGTATCCAGAAAAGCTTATTCCTTTAATGATTTTAAGACTTATTCATAAAGAGCCCCTTCCCCTATATGGAAAGGGTGATCAATGTAGGGATTGGCTTTATGTAGAAGATCATTCTAAAGCGATTGAAACAATCCTTAGGAAAGGGGAAAGAGGAGAGGTTTATAATATATCTGGTGGGAAAGATTTGTCAAATTTAGAACTTGTTAAATTGCTTATCCATAATTTTTATTTTCTTACAGGGATTGATCAGGAAGAGCTGGAAAGTCATATTGTTTTTGTTCAAGACCGTCCAGGACATGATTTTAGATATGCTATGGATGGGACAAAAATGCAAAAACAGCTAAAATGGTTTCCTCAGTATTCTTTGGAAGAGGGTTTAGAAAAAACAGTGCATTGGTATTTAGAAAATGAGCGGTGGTTTAATCACCTTCAAAATGGAGAGTATTTAGCTTTTATCAATCGGCAGTATGCCACGTTGCAATTTGGAAAATAATTTTTATGTATAAATCAAAGCGTGTGGTGTGTGTGGTGCCAGCGAGGCTACATTCAACAAGGTTTCCTAAAAAAGTATTAGCTTCTTTAGGTGGGAAACCTCTTTTACAGTGGGTGCATGAAGGGGCTTTAGCTTGTGGTTTTTTTGATGCCATTATTTTTGCTGTGGATGCTTTAGAAACAAAATCACTTGTAGAAAGTTTCGGTGGACAAGCTCTATTGACGTCTGAAACCTGTTTAAATGGAACAGAGCGACTCATTGAGGTAAAGCAGCGTGGAGATATTGAGGCTAATGTTTGGGTGAATTGGCAAGCCGATGAGCCTTTTATTACAAAGGATTTAATTAAAGATCTTTTACAAACCATAGATGAACCAGGGGATCTATGGACTTTGCGAAAAAAAATTACAGAACAACAAGAATTAGAAGACCCAAATGTTGTGAAGGTGGTTGTTAATCACAGGGAAGAAGCTCTTTATTTTTCAAGATACCCCATCCCTTATTGTCGAGCAGAATCTTGTGAAAAATATAAACATCTTGGCATTTATGCTTTTACAGATAAGGCTTTGGAAAAGGTTAACACATTATCTAGTTGCGAATTAGAAAAAATAGAATCTCTAGAACAACTTAGATGGCTCTATCACGGTATGCAACTTCGTGTTCATGAAACTATGCACCAAAGTTTAGGGATAGATCTTCCTCAGCATTTAGTGTTAGCTGAGAAATTATTACTTCAATTAAGCCTATTGTAAAATAGCAAGTAGATTGTTTGCATCTTCATGTTGTCGGATTAAAGTAGAAGTGTTTTGCATTGGTACAATCTTAGTGTGGGCTTCTTCTGTAGGTAGGTTATTCCAATTTTTATGGGTTTTGATTAAATTGAAAAGATTTTGAATGCTTACAAACTTGTCGTGCGCCTCTTTTGTGCCACCGTTTTTATCAGGATGGTGTTTTAAACAAGATAATTTGTAGGCTTTTTCAATGGCTTTTTTGGTTTTAATAGGTTCTTTTCCATCAAACAGTGTTTTCAATGCATTTTCGAAGGTTAAATTTGCAGGATCAGAAGTCGGTTTTATAAAAGATGGATCTTTTAAGATTGCATTATAGATATCTAAATTCTTTTTTTTGATTTTTAGAAGATCTGATTCAGATATATTTTTAAACAAATAGTTGCGTGTTGCTGCATTTAAATCAGAGAGGTTTTTCCAAGTAAAATTTTCATAAACAGCATCTACTAAAATAGTTCTTTTATTTTTGGTATTACGTTGCTTGAGAAAATAACTTCCATCTATGTCACAAAGGAAGCTAATTACACTATAGCGGTATGTTGTTATGCATAATTTTGTAAAAAGAGTATCACCATTTTCATCAATTTGATTAAAAATTTCTTTGCCGCGAGGGCTGTGGTACATGTTGCGGATTGCGGTGTAATCCTCGTTTTTACAGGCTTGATTAAGTATATGTAGGCTAAATTGATTTAAGATGGGTAGCACTTCTTCGTTTGTTGGAGTTCTATTGTGAATGCTATGATCATAAAGATCTGTATCGTTGGCGTAGTAGTAGTTTTTTAATTTAGGGTTTGTTGTGGATTTTGTAATTAATATTGCAATTAAAGGAAGGATAACTGTGGCATATGAAATAACTTTTAGTGCAGTTATTAGACCATTAAAGGATTTCTGGTGCTGAGTAACTAAATGGTATTTTTGATTAATAGATTTTGTGATGATAGCATAAGTGCCAGACACCGAAAGATATTGCTCGGCAATGGCGCGAACTCCTTCTTTTGAATAGTAAGAATTCGGTAAAACAATTGTTGAATAAAGTGGTCTTAACATAAAAGCCTTAATTAAATTGCAGCATCTATTTATTATACATTGTTTCTGTTTTTTTTAAAAAACATAAAATTAATTTTTTTCATAAAAATTAATTTTAGCATTATATATTGACTACTGATTCTGTATTTCATAAAGAAATTAATTATTTTAAAAATAAAATTATATCTTATTTTGATTTTCATTCGACAGGTAGGTTTTCCCAATTTTTTTCTTCCTGTATCAGCCTATAAGCGGCTTCGATGGGTAACCATGCCTCATGAGCTTTCTTTGTGCCGCCATTTTTATCAGGATGGTGCTTTGCTGCCATTGATCTAAAGGCTTTTGTAATGGCTTTTTGGGTTTTAATCAGCTTTTTCCCGTCAAATAGTATTTTTAATGCATCATTAAGGTCGGAATTTGAACGATTAGAAGAGGGTGTAGACAGGCGGTGTTTAGAATAATTCGGATTAGAATGAAAAACGTCATCTTGAATGATTTTAGCGTATATAGTGGCATTTTTTTGTTTAATTTTTAGAAGATCTGAGTGAGATATAGTTTTAAATAGATGGAGGTATGTTGCTTGATTTAATTTTTGTATTTGTTCCCAACTAGAACCTTCAAACACAGCATCGACTAAAACAGTTCTTCCGTTTTTTTTATTAAATTGGTTAAGCAGCTCTTTTCCGCCACATGTGATAAGTAATGAAATTACATCATAGCGGAGTGTTATGCATGCATCTGTAAAAGCTGTATCACCTTCATCATCAGTTTGATTGAACAGTTCTTGCTTACCTAAATAAGCGCAACCCAGAACAGACAGGTTTCTGATTAGCCTTGTATTACTGTCTTTGCAAGCTTGTAGAAAAGGGGTGTTTCCGTTAGGGTTTTTCTGATTAAAAAGACTGTTGTCACCTAGAAGAATTAGCTGTCTGATTAGGTCTATATTACTGTCTTTGCAAGCCTGTTCAAAAGGAGTGAGCCCAATACTGTTTGTTTGGTTTAAAATATCTTTACCACCTAGAGAAACCAGGTTTCTGATGAGTTCTTTATTAGGGTCGTTGCAAGCTTGTTCAAAAGGAGTAAGTCCAGCACTATTTTTTTGGTTTAAGAGGTTTTTACCACCCGCATTAAATAGGCGGGTGATTAGGGTATAATTATTATCTTTGCAGGCTTTTGTAAAAAAACTACCCTTACTTAGTAGATCGGGATCCAGCTTATGTAATGCAGATAATTCTTCGACACTGGCATTTAGCACCGTTTTAGAATGCTCGGAATCTAAATTCCTAGATTGAAGTGGGAATTTTGTCAGAGATCCTTGATATATGTCGGCATAGTATTTATTGTTTGATTGATTTTCTTTTGTAATTTTTTTGATTATTATCGCAATTAATGGGAGAATAACCGTGCAATAAGAAATGATTTTTAAAGTAGTTGTTAGACCATTAAAGGATCGGTTTTTTATCGTAATTAAATGGTATTTTTGATCGACAGATTTTGTGATAGTACCATAGGTGCTAGAAAGAGAAAGATATTGCTCAGCAATGGAATGCAGTCCTGCTTTTGAGAAGTAAGAAGTTGGTAAAATATTTGGCAATCTAAAGATTGGGTTGCCTAGCTGTACTAACACAAAGAATTCCAATGTTGTTTTTAAAGAACTTAATATTTTATAGTTTTTTAGTTTATAAAGCTAATTAAAGTATTTTTTAACACATATTTTAATGAGCTGTAAAATTATTATTTACGTTTTGTGTTTTTAATAATTAAATTTAAGAAGAATAAGAAACTGGGTTAAGGAACTAAGGTCTTAGGTGTTGTATAGTTGACATGTATTTTTTTTAAAGAATGGTCGTCAGTAAAAAAACTGCTGGGGCCTTCGTAAGAAAGCAGTGTTTTTGTGATGGGATTGATTGTTAAATGGATTTCCGGTGTGAGAGCTTTTAGGATAGGGTTATCCATTGTAAGATGGATTTTAACGAGCTCTTTTGACTCTTGTAAAGCGGTGATATTAAGAGTATAGGTAGCAAGGCGGTTAGGTTGCAAAAAGATCATTTGTAAAGACTTACCTTCAAGTAAGGTGCTGAGTTGATCTAAAATATAAAAATAAAAACCATGACCTGCAACCATATTATGCTTTAAAGGAAGAGTTTTCTTTTTAACTAGCTGAGACGCACTACCTTTAAAGAGTTGAATAGATTTTTCTAGTAAAGTCGTTCCATAGTTAAATAGATTGTTTGTATTAGTAAAGCGTACCTTGGGCAAATAGATATTTTCAGGAAAGTCAGAAGACATCTCTGCAAGTAAAGAGCCTTCTGGGGATAGAAAACGTGTTTTAACACTTAGAATTTTAGTTCCTTCCTTTTCTATCACATACTCTTCTGTAAAAAGATGTTGTTTTTTTTCATTATAAGCAGCTCCTGAAAATGTAGAAATATCTGCACTCATGATGTAGAAGGGTAGTATATACAATAGGTATAGGAT
>JBAWWQ010000062.1:0-8088 GCA_037146655.1 Chlamydiota bacterium
TTTTTACAACGTAAAAGCTGCTGAAATCAAAGGTGATGAATTAGCCATGGCAGCATACAAGAAAAATTTCACTGGATTGCCTATTCCAGCAGCGGCTTCCTGTGTAATTTCTTTGAATCTTTTGTTTCATAGTCCTTGGATTACACACCTTTATTCTATTGATTTTTGGATAAAAGCGGTTATTTTGGGTTCTGCTACATTGTTTGTTGGTTTTTTAATGATTAGTAAATGTAAGTTCATGAGTTTAAAATCACTCCGTTTTAAAATCGATTCTTTTTATATGATTTTTTTAATGGTGATCATAGCGATATTTAGTTTGTATGGAATTATCCATCATTTTGCTCTTGTATTTTGTATCTTTTCTTGGGGATATTTATTTCTTGGCTGTGTTTTAACACTTATTAGATTAATTGCTGGTAAAAAAATTAAAACGCTTGAAGATTTTGATCCTGATTTAGATGAATTAGAATAGGTATACATGGAATTTTTAACATTTGGATTTTTAAGTTTGATGATTGCAGGATGCGTCTATCAACTTCTTAAAAAAGAGAAAAAGATTCAGTTATTACAAATTGAATTAGCATCTTTAAAAGCGCAATCTACAGAATGGATTAAATCGGCAAACGATAAATTAGCAATTGTTGAAGCTTCTAAAGAAAAACTTTTAGAATCTTTTAAAGCGCTTTCTTTAGAGTCGTTAGAAAAAAATAGTCAGGCTTTTTTAAATTTAGCTAATGCTACTTTCGAGAAGTTTCAAGAGAAAGCAGAGGGGAGTTTTGAGAAGAAGCATATATCAATCCATGAGCTGTTTACACCTTTAAAAGAATCTTTATCTAAGCTTGGTGAAGGGATGCATCATTTAGAAAAGGAAAGAAAAGGGGATCACGAAGGATTAAAAGAGCAGCTTAAATCTATGATTGATGCTGAAAAAGGTTTAAGAGAAGAAACGGCTACTCTTGTAAAAGCTCTCCGTATGCCAACTGTTAGGGGTAGATGGGGGGAGATGCAATTAAGGCGTGTTGTTGAGCTTTGTGGAATGATTAATCACTGTGACTTTTTTGAGCAGCGGCAAGAAGATAGGGATGAGGGAAGAATTCGTCCAGATATGATTATTCGTCTTCCTGGTGATAAACAGGTTATTGTAGATGCTAAAACGCCATTTGACGCTTATTTTGAGGCGATGCAAGCTAAAGATGAAGGAGTCAAATTGGAGAAGTTACAGCTTCATGCTAAACATATCCGGTTACATATCATGAGTCTTGGTAAAAAAGCCTATTGGGAAAGTTTTGAACATACGCCAGAATTTGTTGTTTTATTTTTACCATCAGAGTCATTTTTTAGTGCGGCTTTAGAGCAAGATCCATCGCTTATTGAAATGGGGATAGATCACCGCGTTGTGATCGCAACACCTATGACACTTATTGGTCTTTTACGAGCAATTGCCTATGGTTGGAAACAAGAGAGACTTTCTAAACATACAAAAGAAATTTATGATCTTGGTAAAGAGCTTTATAAGCGTATTGGGGATATGCATCAACATATCACAAAGCTTGGTAAATCTCTTTCTACAAGTGTAGAGTCTTATAATAAGATGCTTGGTTCTTTAGAAACTAGGGTTCTTGTAAGCGCTCGTAAGTTCCACTCTTTTGGGATAGGATTAGAAGAGGATTCTTCTTTAGAAACACAATTTGTTGAGCAAATTCCTAAAGTAACAACAGCTATAGAATTTCAAAATATCGATACGGATTAGGTTAGGCTTATGCTGGGTGGGACTTTTTGCCTGCTAAGAGTGTAAGCAACGTAGTTACCTTATTAATTAGAAAAGTGGTGTTGGCAGATAATAGATTTTGCTTTTTTTGAGTTAAAAAATAACCCATATAAGAAATTCTTATATGGGTTATTATAGATAAAGATGCTTTTTACTGAGCGTCTAGAACATAGAAGGCAGGAAACGCAAAGTTGTTGTTGGGTCTTTCTGTAACTGTTAAGTTAACTCTTTTTCCAATCATACTATGAAGATTGACATGTGTACTATATACATAAGCTATTGGCACATCTCTTTCTTTAAGAACTAGGTCGCCTGGTTTGTTTTTTACAGGATCAACATAAGCTTCTAAAATACCAGAAATTGTTACTGATTTGAGTTTTTGATCAACATAGAAATCATCAATTGTTTTAGCTCTATGGATAGCAGCCCAAGAAAGATACAGGGATTCTTCAATAGGTTCCCATATTTTCATTCTATCTGTTAAAAGATCAGAAATATAAGATACTTTATCCATATCATGCATATTCATGACTTCTTCAGACATTGTATTAGCAGCTGTGTGAGTTGCTTTCATTTCTAGATAAGCAATTTTTCTTTCTAGATATTTTTCATTAAATGCTAAAAGAGATTCTTTAGCTCTATCAAAAATTTCTGGGAAATCTTTGTAGTCATTGATAAGGGTTTGGTAACCTTTAACGATGCGCTCTTTTGCTATTTCTTCAAAAGGTTTGCGTATTTCAGCTTGTGTAAGTAAAATAGTAGACTCTAAAAGATTTGTCGCTTGTGATTTGCGCTTGTCTGTAAGAATTTTAAGTTCTGGACCACCTGCATATTCTATATATTCTTTAGCTACAAAAAACTTTGTTTCAGCAGGCGCAGCTATCTCTAACCACTTGCTGTTTTTTTCACAAATTTTTCCATCAATACGTTTGCCAGAAGTGAGATGACCGATAATTGGCGCTTCTAAATCAGGAAATAAACGAACGTTGACTCTATTACCTTCTACTACGTTATCTAAAACAAAACTTCTAAACACATAGGCTTTAAAATCAGCTGCAGGTTCTACAACATAGAAATCTTCTTTTTCACTAACTACAACAAGAAGTTCATTTTTTTCTAGTTCACGAACAACATGACCTTCTAAATCAGGATGCGTACGTAAGCGAACATTTTTACCAATAACTTTTCCTGTAAATTTATTGAAGTGAGATTTTGTCGCATGTGCGATATCCGCTTTTGTTTCTGAGGCATCTGCATGTAAGGGCAAATGTTCTACTAACAAAGAAGTGGAAGAGAGAATTATAAGAGCTTTACTAAAAAATGAAAAAGACTTTGACATATTTAAAAACTCCTCGTGATGCCTAGCTCTGGGTTAAGTCTAATAAAATAACAGATTAGACTAATTTGACACTTTATGTGCCATTCTAGAAATTTACTAGATTAAACACCAAGCTTTTTTTTAAATATGTGTTTAAAAAAAGAAAAACAGTTAGCTATTCAAAACTGCTTTGATATGCTCGCAGTTCTTAAGACCACATGTACAACCAATTGGTTTACCTAAAAACACTTGATAATGTTCAGATTGGTCTAAAGGATTAGTCACTTCGTAAAGATTCTGACCTTTTTCATTAATATCCCACTCGCGAAATTTGAGTTCGTCTGCATGAACAGTTTCTTCTTTAGAAGACACATCAGCAGAGGGCTCTGTGAGCTCTTGTTCATGAAGGGCTCTTGCAATTTGACAATAAGGGCAGTTGCAGTGAGGTTCTGCTTTAGAGATGTTTTCTAATTGATGATCTAAACCTAAGGCTTTACTAACAGAACTAATTTTTGTAATAAATTCTTGAGGTAGATTTGGAAAATTAGCCTGTTCTTGAGAATGTTGTAAAAGTCCTCCCACAGTTCCTATATTACTTATGGATTCCATATCAGAGAGTTTGAATGGTAAACTCATTGTAAGGGGGCTGCCGCCTCGAATAGATAGTGGTTGCTGAGGTTTTATAGGTTCTTGCAACATTCCCTCTAAAGAATTTTCATAGCAAGTAAAAACTTGCTGAAGAGCAACTTCATCAAGACCTGGAATTTTTACGATGGATTGATTAGTTAATGTGATAGCAAGTACCGGCGTGTTATTTTCATGAAGCACCTGTAGAGAGACAATATTTGCCCATGCAGTAGATATATAAGGAGGGATGCTTAAAATTTTATTAGTAATTTTCATAAACGCTCCATGAAGCTATTAAAATAATTGATGGATATATGGGTTTTTTTAATATGTCATTATATCACATAAGCTGTCCATCGTCAAGTCTAGAATTAGCACTTCAAAGGATCGACTGCTTGTTAATTGACTTATCTTACTGCAAATGAACAATTTAATAATAATTTTCTGGAGATGAAATTCTAACATCTTATCAATAAGTTGGTTGAGTATAATTTTAAAAAAAATAATAAAAAGATAGAGAGAAAAAGATAAGAACTTTTAAAAGGAGTTTTGGGGATAGCTATCCTTAAATTTATATTTAATAATTTTCACTAAGAGGGGCCATGGCAAGAAAAACGTATATCGTTGATACGACTATTCTTCTACAAGATCCAGATTGTATGCAGAAATTCACAGACAATAATGTTGTTGTTTCGATGTTTTCGTTAGAAGAGCTTGATAGAATGAAAAGATATACGGATGAGCTTGGCAAAAATGCTAGACAAGTTTTGCGCTACATTGACAGTTTAAAATCAGAAGAGCTTTATAGTGGGATTGATATTGGTAACGGCGTACGGTTTAGGGTTTTTGTTGAAAAGAAAAACGGAGCTAAAAATGGATTTCCTTTTCCTGTAGAAGGGGCAGGTAATCGTATTTTACACACGGCCTATCTTGTCAAAGAGATGGGGGAAGATGTTGTTTTAATTACTAGAGATTCTCTTTTAAGGATTCGAGCAGAATCTATTGGAATTCAAGCAGAAGATTACAGAAACCTTAAAGATTCTTATGAAAGTATTTATCAAGGTATTCGTAGAATTAAAGTTGAAAAAAAACATATCGAGCAATTTTATACAGGACAACCTCTAGATTTAGATCTTACAGATTGTTATCCCAATGAATATTGCATTTTAATGGGAGAAGAGAAGGAGATTGCTACAAAGTACAATAAAAAGAAAAAGACACTAGAGCCCTTGCTTGCAATTCATGATGATATTTGGGGAATTCAACCTATCAATATTGAACAAAGATGTGCTGTTGATTTGCTCTTAAGAGATGATATTAAACTTGTAAGTTTTATTGGCCAAGCTGGAACGGGGAAAACGTTGCTTGCTTTAGCTTGTGGTCTTAAAAAGGTATTTGATGAAGATGTCTATAGTCGTATTTTAATTAGCCGTCCTATTATGCCTTTAGGTAAAGACATTGGATTTCTTCCTGGAACTAAAGAGGAAAAACTTTATCATTGGATGCAGCCTATTTATGATAATTTAGAATTTTTATGTGAAAGCACATGCGGATCTGGTAATGGTTCAGAGACCAAAGATTTTATTATGGAAAGTGATAAAATTGAAATGGAAGCTGTGACATACATCCGTGGTAGAACTTTGCCTAAGATGTTTATCATTATTGACGAAGCTCAAAACCTTACCCCTCATGAAATGAAAACGATTATTTCAAGAGCGGGTCAAGGAACTAAAGTGATTTTAGCGGGGGATCCTAGCCAGATTGATAACCCTTATTTGGATAAAGATTCTAATGCTTTAACCTACATTGTAGGAAAATTTAAGCACCATGCGATTTTTGGGCATATGATGTTCCGTAAAACAGAGCGGTCTGAGCTTGCAGCATTAGCTGCAGATATTTTGTAGTCTACTCCTGGGAGACCTCTATTTTTAATAAATAGAGGTCTTTTTTTAAACACCTTGCTGTTTTTAAAAAAATACATACAATCTTGCTGTGAATTCTATACTACAAAACCAGAGGATTTTTTATGTATATCCCTAAGATGCTGCTTGATTTTTTTAAAATAGCTGGATGTGTAGTGTTTTATTGTTCTGCTGTAGTAGCTAAGGAATATGCCTATGTTGCAAATGCTGGCTCTAATACTGTGAGTGTCATCGATACTTTAAGCAAACAAGTGAGTGCAACAGTTGCTGTGGGAAATTCTCCAGCGGGTGTAGCCATTACACCGGATGGAAAATCCGCCTACGTCGCAAATAGCGCATCTAACACTGTCAGTATTATCGATATTTCAAACAATATCGTTAGTGCAACAGTGACTGTAGGAAATAGTCCTCAAAGCATTGCCATCACACCAGATGGGAAGTTTGCTTATGTTACAAATTATTCAGACAGCAGTGTGAGTGTTATTGATGTCTCAAGCAACCTTGTGATTTCAACAGTTAGCGTAGGAATTGGCCCTTTTGGTGTTGCTATCACACCAGATGGAAAAACTGCCTACGTTGCAAATTCTGGTAGTCATAATGTGAGTGTTATTAATACTTTGACTCATCAGGTGAGTGCGGTTACTGTAGGACTTGGTCCTTTTGGTGTTGCCATCACACCAGATGGGAAATCCACTTATGTTACAAATAGCGCAGATAATACTGTGAGTATTATTAATGTTTTAAATAACACCGTGAGTTCAGTAGTTACTGTAGGACAAGGTCCTCAAGGCGTTGCTATCACACCCGATGGAAAATCTGCCTATGTCACGAATTTTCCATACAATACTGTTAATGTCATTAACACTGCTAGTCTCCAGGTAAGCACCATTATTGTAGGGGGTGCTCTTTTTGGCGTTGCTATCACATCGGATGGAAAAGCTGCTTATGTTACTAACATAGCTGGCACTGTTAGCGTTATTGACACCTCAATTGGAGAGGTGACTGGAACAATTGCTGTAGGTAGCCAGCCTACGGGGCTGGCCATTACACCTCCACCACTTGCAACTAAATTAAAAAATGCTGTAAGCAATTTTTCTAATATATATCCACAAAAGGGGTCTTAAAAAATTTTTAATGATTTTTTTAAGTAGTGAGATATGTGATCTTTATGTTAAGATTTGGCTCTTAAGAAGTTTATTTATGTATTTCTATGATTTTTAACGTTCGTTTTTTTTCTTTTTTTGTAAAAGCTGTCTACGTGGTGCGCTGCGCGCACATATAACCTACCCAATTTTCACATTTTAGTACTCAAAACACCATTAGGTGGTTATCTATATTTTACAAAGGTTTTATTTTGAAAAGGTTATTGAAATCGGAGTCTTTAGCAATTGGGCTTGCGATGTTTTCTATGTTTTTTGGAGCTGGAAATATTATTTTTCCATTAGCCCTTGGGCAATATGCTGGAGATAAGAATTTTTTTGCAATATCTGGTCTTATTCTAACGGCAGCTCTAATCCCTATTGCAGGGGTAATTGCCATGATTTTATTCCAAGGTGATTATCAAAAGTTTTTTGGAAGACTGGGTAAGGTCCCAGGATTTTGTTTAGCTTTTATTATTATTAGTCTTCTTGGTCCTTTAGGATCAACACCTAGGTGTATAGCCCTTGCTTATACAACGTTAAAGAGTTCTTTCTTGGGGTTATCCCCTGTAATTTTTAGTGCTATTGCTTGCAGCCTTATTTTGCTTTTTACCCTTAGAAAAAACCATATTTTAAATCTTTTGGGGTATGTATTAACACCTTTGTTACTACTTTCTCTTTTGGTCATTATGATTATGGGACTTATGGCTCCTTCTAATATACAAAGCATTACTGAGACAAATACAGCTGTGTTTTTAGAAGGGTTAAAAGAAGGCTATAACACTATGGATCTGCTTGCTGCCTTTTTCTTTTCTTCTACAATTTTAAATCTACTTAAAGTCAAAGCTGTGGCTGCAGGGGTGGTATCAGAGCAAAGAGTTGTTCAGATAGCATTTAAAGCAAGTTTTATTGGAGCAGCAATGCTAGCGCTTGTTTATATTGGATTTAGTTATCTAGCAGCGTTTCATGGGGCCCATTTAGGCTCTTTGGGTAAAGATGAGCTTCTTTCTGCAATCGCTATGAAAATAGCCGGTCCTTATGCTGGAGTACTAGTATGTACTACGATAGCGCTTGCCTGTTTAACGACAGCTATAGCTCTTATTTGTTCGTTTACAGATTTTATGGATAAACAAGTTTTTAAAGGCAAGATAAGGTATGAGTTGATTTTAGCGGGGTCATTATTTGTGACATTTATGATTTCGATACTTAAATTCACAAGTATTTCAGCATTTCTTAGCCCCATCTTGCAAATTTGCTATCCTGGGCTGATTGTTTTAACGTTTTTAAATATTGCTTATCATTTAAAAAACTTTA
>JBAWWQ010000063.1:0-7981 GCA_037146655.1 Chlamydiota bacterium
TCTCAAAATGGTGGACAAATAGCTAGTATGGGTAATGACATTTCAAGAAATATCACTCAAAACAAAGCCGATCTAAGCCAAGCTCTTATAGACACTCACCAACAACATTCTCAATCTATTTGGGAAGCTGACCGAACAGATGCTCAAGCTAGAAAATCTGAGCTTGATCAACTACAAGAAAAGCTTAGAAGTGGAACACAATCTGTTATTGAGAAAACAGGGATGACTTACTCAACTAGAGGATAAGACTATCTTCTTAAAAGATGTAAGAGTTATTCCCAAAGTGAAAGAGTCTCTCTTACAGAGAGACTCTTTTTTGTAAATGCTATATTTTACACAATACTAAACCTTCAAGTATCATCCTGGTGTTAGCGTTAAGTAGAAATGTTACTTATTGGAGATGGTGTGACATTTTAACTTAATTCTAAACAGTGACATTTCTACTTAACGCTAACAGAAAATTTTTTCAGTCATGTCAATACAAAGTAGAAATACCACCTTTTTCATTTAAGTTAAGAAGATACATTACTAAGATTAATAAAAAGTTAGATCGTTTAGTTATTTTACAAAAAGCAGGAATTCCAAGAGCGCCACTATTAGTAGAAAGCTTAATAGGAAAACTCAAGAAAAAACCAGATTTCCCCCTGGAATAAAGACCTAAATCTTAAATCCAGAGGGAGCTTTATAGCTTATATTAACATGAGAGAGAAGACGAATGCGAAAAGAGAAAAGGATTCTATAATCCCAAGCATCGCAAAGCATTTACCAAAAACAGCAGGTTGCTTAGCAACAGCTTGTATCCCTGTAGCTGCGCACATCCCTTGGTAAATAGAGCAGACCATAATGGTAGCCCCTACAAATAGCCCTATTGCAATTGCAGAAATAGGAGAAAGCGATTTAGCTACAATAGCATTTTTCATAATCAACATAAGTAGAAATCCATAAATAGCCTGAGTTGATGGCATCGCAGACATTCCTATAAACTTTCCATGGTTATCTTCTACGCGACTCATCACACCATGAGATGCCATACCACCTATACCACAACCGACAGCACTACCTAAGCAGCTTAGCCCCAAAACAATGGCCGGTCCTACCATATCAATATCCATATTTTTCACTCCGTTATATATTTACTTAATAATTCTTAAAGGATTAAACAGTTTGCCCCCACCTTCAAAAGAATAGTGGTACCACTCCAGAAAGTTCAAACGTAGTCCATGGATGAACCCACCCATAATCCCAATTGTCATATTTAAAAGATGCCCTGCAACAATAATAAAAAATCCAAGGGCATAACCCACTTTGCCTCCCATCTCATTAAATGTCGTAGCCATAATCATCCCTGCAAGGGATAAGGCATAAAGACGTAAATAAGATAAAATATCTGCAAAAATCTGAATACTCTTTAAAGGCTCTTCAATACCTGCCTTTCTATGTTGAATTAAGGCAAGAACCCAGGCAAAAATCACCCCTATACATAAAAGTTGACTTCCTATTTCACGACCTGCCTGCTTAGGGATTATCCCAAGAAAATTCACTATCGATGTCGCATCATCCATGGCAAATGGGAAAAATAAATATCCACCTATAATACAAGCTATCCACCCTATCGAAGAAAGATGACGCACCATGTAACGCATCAATGAGATAATAATGTGGATCATTCCGACAAGTAAAGCGATCTCCATCAAGATAGAATTATTAAATTCATCTAAGATCTCATAAGAAATGGTAGATCCCTTTACCTTCTTCACTGACAAGACAAACTCCATAGGAGTTTTTATCTCAGAAATATTAGGTATCTTAGTTGACCATTCTTGATAAATCTTATCCTTAACTTGCATATGATAAGCAGCTTTCTTTAAAACAAGTGATTGGGTTATAGAAGCCTTTTGAAAAGGATTATCTGGTTGAAGCGATATACCAAAATAAGAAGCTATTAAAACACCCCAAACAACGCAGCATGAAGATATTAAAATAAAAAGTTTTGTCATTCTTTTTAAAATAGCTGATTTTTTAGAAAGTTTGAAATATCCTATTAAAGATAAGATTAAATACAAAAATCCATAACCAGCATCCGCAACAATCATAGAAAAAAACACAGCAAACGCTCCAATAACAAATCCTGAAGGATCTTTATCAGAAGAAGAAGGGATATCGTAGATTTTAACTAAATCTTCTCCAACTTTAAATAAACCCTTATTCTTCATGCATGTCGGCTTGGTTTCATTTTTTTCAATGGCGATTTTTTCCATGTGAACAGCAAGCTTAGAAAGTAAGGGCTCTAAATGTGGGCGCTCTGTTACAGGAACCCATGCCTGAACAGAAAACAGCTGCCCTTCAAAATAATACTCTGCTTCTTCTTTAGCCAAATGCAAATGATGCTTATTTAAAGCCTGCATTAAGTGCTCTTTAAGAAAGTTTTTATAACCCGTTAAACACTTCAACTCATAGTGATAGGACTTTAAATCATATTCAACAAGTTCTAGTCTTTTCTCTAGTTCACTTAAAGAATACTCAAAATGCATCTCTGAAAAATCTTTGAAATATTGAGGCTTCTCATGAATCCCTAAATAGTAATCGGCATGCAAATCAGAGGCTATAGGGATTAACCCATCAGAGGGGATTAAATCGAGTTTTTTTTGATGGCTTCTAAAAAGAAATTGAATAGATCTATTAGATTCTTTAGCTAATTGATGCACTTCGCTTAAAGAAAAATCACCAAAATAACCGATTCTAACAATTTCTTGTTTTAATAGTCTTTGCTCTTCATGATATTTTTCTAAAGCATTTTTTAGAAAAATAACTCGCTCAACTAGTTCATTGACCTCAAATTCTTTACCATAGGGTGGATCTACCTCTCCCTCTTCTTTTCTTAGAATTTTAAGGGTTATGATTAGATCTTGCACATCTTTTGGTAAATTATAAGACTTCTTTGTGCCAATTAAAGATGAAAACTCTAAAAACCCTTGCTCTTGAGCCCTAGCAAAAAACTCTTCTAAATGCTGGGAGGTTCCGACTATAAGATATTTTTCTACATCAACAATCATCTATAACCTCTATATTAAGAAACAAGACGTTCTAAAATTTTACGTTTGGCAACTTTTGCTTGGCATACTGCTGCAAGTTGCTGATCGCCTAAAAACACCTTAATTTTTTTAATATTTTCTAATGTTCTAGGAATCATAATCTTTTCAAATAAATTCACCCTTATAGAAACTTCTCGCAGCTCTTGCTCAAGTAATTTCTTTTTTTCTTTAGCTATCAAAATCTTCTGCTTAGCTCGTATTAACGAGCGCAGCAGCATGATAGCATCATCAAACCAAACTGGTGTGTCAAACATCTGATAAGAGGGCTCATTAAATATAACATCTCTATAGTAGGGGATTTCGACTCCAGCAATACTTTCGTAATTTTTTTGAATTTCAATAATATATAAAGAGTCCACAAGTTCATTTAAGCCATCTATCGATAAAAGAGATTGAAAAGCCTCAACTTCTTTTTTTTCTTCTAAATATTTTTCTGTTAACTCATCCACTTCTTGCTGAGCTAGCATAACCTCTGTTTGCAACATCGCTTTCTTTAACTGCAATGTCGGCAAATACCTCTTAAGCTGATTTAACTTAATCTGTTGAGATCTAAGCTCGCTTTTTGTGAATTTGATCTGCACCATCTTGTATCCTAAAGAGTTTTAACCCAATATTTATCTGCTAAAGAATCCTTAATACCCACTTCCTGCCGCTCAAAACACTCAGCAAGGGTTCTCCAGCCCAAGTCAAGAGCCTCTTCAATTGGTATATTAACCTCTAGATTCATCATCCTTTGCTCAAAAAGGGTTGCAAATTTCAAAAGCTTTTTATCCCATCTAGAAGGTTTAAATCCCATACTTTCTCTTTCTTTAGCTTTTTTAGACTCAGCATATAATCTAATCTGAGCATTAGCTACATCCCCATGATCCTCTCTTGTCACCTTGCCGATCACTTGTTGTTTAAGTCGAGATAAGGAACCAAAAGGATCAATCTGACCATTATGAAGATAAAATTGTCCTTCAGTGATATACCCCGTATTATCTGGTACAGGATGAGTAATATCTCCGCCTGGCATCGTTGTTACAGAAAGTAAAGTGATAGAACCACTACCGTCAATATCTACAGCTTTCTCATAACGAGCTGCTAAATCCGAATAAAGAGATCCAGGATATCCTCTATTAGATGGGATCTGATCCATTGTAATCATAATCTCTTTCATAGAGTCAGCAAAAGCTGTCATATCCGTTAAAAGAACAAGAACGTTTTTATCTCTTATAGCAAAACTCTCAGCACAAGCTAATGCCATATCAGGGACTAAAAGACATTCAACAGCTGGATCTGTTGCTTTATGAATAAACATCACTGTTTTTTCTACAGAACCTGACCCTTCAGCATTCTCCACAAAGGCTTGATAGTCATCATAACGAAGCCCCATCCCACCAATAACCACCACATCAGCATCAGTTTGATTTGCTATCCTCATCAAAAGAGCATTATAGGGCTCTCCAGGAATAGAGAAAATAGGAATTTTTTGGGATTTTACAAGACTGTTAAACACATCAATCATAGGGATATTTGTTCTAACAAGCTCATGAGGGATAATTCTTTTAACAGGATTGAATGAAGGCTGACCTATCTCTACCTCATCACCAACAACTTGTGGGCCTTCATCAATAGGATTTCCTACCCCATTAAATCTTCTACCAAGCATCTCATCCCCTGTCTTAACACTTACTTGAGAAGATAAAAAGGAAACTTCATCATTTGTAGAGATCCCTCTTGTATCTTCGAAAGCTTGAAGAGTCACTTTGTCCCCTTCAAATCTCAAAACAGAAGCATAGGTTGTATGACCAGATTTTCTTCTAATCTGCGCAAGTTCATTAAGACCTACATCTTTTGCTAAAACAGTAATTAAAGAGCCTCGAATATCAATAATTTTATCGTAAACTTTTTTCATGAAATTACCCTTGCTGTAGATTTTTTTCTGATGCACTTTCTATGATTTGCTCAATCTTACGCGTCGCTTGTAAATAATTTTCTGAATTGAACGGCATAAAATTCATGTTTTTTAATAAACTTTGTAAATTCAAAAAGTAAGACCTTGTTTCATCATGAGATCCAAAGGTAAAATCAAGAGTAAAAATCTTCTTAATAAATTTAACTAGATTAATCTGTCTCTTTAAAGGGCAATAAGCGTCTTCTTTATCAAAAGCATTTTGTTGTAAGTAAGAAAACTCATAAAGCTCAGATTTTAGATATAGAATCAAATCTTCAAGACTGATCCCCTCCTCGCCCACAACCTCCATTCTCTTACCAATCTCATCTCCTTCTTTTAAAATTTTAGAGGCATAAATAACAAACTGTCTCCAGCCTTCAAACTCCCCCTCAAGCTCATCACTGACTAAGTGGATATATTTCGACCAAGAAATCAAAGGATCTATAGCTGGATATTTTCTAGCATCAGAACGTTGTTTAGATAAACCATGAAAAGCCCCTACAACAGCTAGTGTAGCTTGTGTTACAGGTTCTTCAAAATTACCGCCTGCTGGGGAAACTGTTCCTCCAATGGTCATAGAACCTTCTTTACCATTTGCAAGCTTGATTTTACCTGATCTTTCATAAAAAGCAGCTATCCTTGAGCCTAAATAAGCAGGAAAAGCTTCCTCTCCTGGGATTTCTTCAAGCCTTCCTGACATCTCTCTCATCGCCTGAGCCCATCTTGAAGTAGAGTCGGCTAAAAGAAGAACATCAAGCCCCATCTGTCTATAATACTCAGCAATAGTTGCACCCATGTAAACAGACGCCTCTCTTGCAGCTACCGGCATAGATGAAGTATTACAGATCATCACCGTACGACTCATCAAAGATTCATTGGTATGGGGATCTGTTAGGTGAGGGAATGTACGAAGAACCTCTACCACCTCGCCAGCTCTTTCTCCACAGGCTACAATCACTACTAGATCAACATCCGCATATTTAGACAAATGGTGTTGCAATACAGTCTTACCAGCTCCAAATGGTCCAGGAGCACAAAACGTCCCCCCTTTTACAATTGGAAACTGAGTATCTATGATACGAAGCCCTGTATCCATAAGTTTTGTAGCTTTAACTTTTTTCCCTTGTGATAGGGGGATTTTTACCGGCCACTTTTGAAGCATAGTCACTTCAATTTCTTTACCATGCCCATCACGGATTTTTGCAATAGGTGTCATCACATCATAAGTACCGGCCTCAGCCACCCATGTTACCTCGTAATCACCAAAGCAAGTAAAAGGAACCATCACTTCGTGATGAAATCTACTTTCTAAAACATTTCCTAAGCTATCGCCTCGCTTAACATGCTGTCCGACTTCAGCTGTTGGATGAAAGTCCCAATGTTTACTCCTATCAATAGAGGGCATATAAATCCCTCTTTGTAAAAAGAGTCCCGCTGCATCTGCCACTTTTTCTAAAGGATTTTGCAGCCCATCAAAAATCGTTCCAATAAGTCCCGGCCCAAGTTCTGCTTCTAACAGGTGGCTTGTAAATACAACCTCTGTTCCTAATTTAATACCTCTAGTATCTTCAAAAACTTGAATTTTAGCTTCGCCATCCTTAATTTCTAGGACTTCAGCCTTTAATAAAAGGTCCCCTAAACGAACAAAAGCCACTTCACCTTGACGAATATTAGTGTCAAATTTAACAAATAATAAGTTTCCAAACGCCTTGGTGACAATTCCTTTCGATACTGCTTCAGCAGGTGTTTTGACATTAATCATGCACTATCCTTTAAAATACTATTTAAAATTTCTAGTCCTTTCATCTCATTTAATCCATGGAGATCTTCTAAAATCACTATACGCAGAGCGTATGACAACAAATAATCTAAACTAAACGGCTTGTTTGCTGTCATTTCTCTAAGTTTTCTAAATCGAAATTCCGCTAAGTGACGGTACTGATGCATGGGTCTATTTTTAGCTACCACTAACATCTCTTGTACCTCTTCATACCCAAAAGGAGCCTCAAAATGGGGGCTATCTTTTTGAGAAAAAATTGATGCAATAAATAGATCTTTAGATTCCTCAAAACTGAGCTCTTTAACTACATCTTTTTTTTGTTTTTTTGCTCTATATCCTGTAACAATCAGCCTCCAGCATCTTTCAAATTTGAGATACTGTTTTAAAAATCCAGAAGCATTTTCACTTTCATGGATATAATAAGCAGACAGTAATGCGGAAAAATGATACACAGCCTCTTTAGGCTCATTATACTGCTTTAAAAAATCATAAACATATTGAGAGAAATAATCTTTTTCTTCTAAAGCTTTTTTGAGTTCTTTTTGAGATAAATTCCCTCTAAGATCAAAAGCAAAAGAGGCAGGGTCATTTATTAAAAGTTGCTTAATATTTTCCAAATCAAAATAGAGTCTAATAATCTTCAACTCTTCCATCGCTACCTCAGATAGAGTAAGACTATATTTGTCTATAAGTTCTAAAAAACCTAAGTCTGGGATGTCTCCAAACTCCAAAGGTATCAGCGACGTTGCTAGATAATAATAAGCCATTAATCGTAATCCATTTATATGCTTAAGCCTTATTTACAAACAGTGTAGCTCTAAAATCATCCCTTATAAATTTTTCAAATAATACTCGTAGGGATTCATCTGTTATTTCAAGAACTAAATTTTTATCTTTTAATTTTACTTTAGCACCTCCAGCTATGTCTGAAAGCACAATTGGGTGATCTTTTAAAGAACCAAGTACTTGTTTGGTAAGCTTTTCTACAACATGTTCTTTAGAAAGGCTCTTAGGAATCATCACTTGTAAATTCACATCTAGCCCTTGATCGGCTAAAATCTTAACAACAACATTAATAAACTCAGAGACTACATCTTCTTTAATAGTAGCTTCTTTAAAGAGAGTTGCTATTTTTTTATTAAAAAAATTGTCTTCTAATTCTTGTCTTAAAAA
>JBAWWQ010000064.1:0-7981 GCA_037146655.1 Chlamydiota bacterium
CCCCAGGACCTTCTCCAATTACAGAGGAAGGCCTTATTTTAAAAGAATCAGCTCAAAAATACTCCTATAATTATTCACAAAAAGGCAGTCAATAATCACTAGAATGTAAAATAAAAATAAAAACAACCTATATAGCGGGTAGAAATCTACCCTCCTTTAAAGAGAGTTGTTGCTAGAAAAATGGAAGTTGTTGACAATGTTACTGCAAGAGCAATTGGGTCGCGCACTCTAAGAATAACACTCTAAAAAAATTACTATGACTACAAAAGAAATATTACTCAGTTTAGATACAAAAGAAACACGCTGTGCCATGTTAAATCAAGGGCAACTCTACGATCTTATCGTAGAGCGCAAATCAACAGAACCACTTACCGGCAATATCTATCGTGGTCATGTGATGAATATCTTAAGAAATATTCAATCTGCTTTCATTGATATCAATGAAGGTGAGAATGGATTTATTCATATCAATGACATCATTGAAAACACACAAAAGTTTCAAGAAATGTTTGATATGGATTTTGAGATGACCTCCTCTAAACAAAATCCAGGCCAAACGCAGCAGGAAATATCTGCTTATCTACAGTTAGACCAACCTGTCCTTGTACAAGTGATTAAAGAACCTATTGGGACAAAAGGGGCAAGGCTTACATCTAATATCTCAATTGCAGGCCGTTACCTTGTTTTACTACCTAACACACCTCACCGCGGTGTTTCAAGAAAAATCCAAGACAAATCAACACGTGAGCGTTTAAAAAAAACCATTCGAGCCTTTGAACTACCTCAAGACATGGGCCTTATCTGTAGGACAGCTAGCACCAATGCCACAACAGATATTTTAGTGAATGAAGCACATGAACTTCTTAAAATCTGGGAACAAATTGTCAAAGATTTTAATAAAGCAAGCTCCTCTAAGTGTCTGTTTAGAGAATCCGATCTGATCAAACGTTCTTTACTAACAGCTGTTGATAAAAAATTTGATCGCTTACTTACGGACGACTATAAAACCTATCAATTTTGTAAAACGCTCTATCAACGCTACCGGTTAGAACATCCTCTTAAAATTGAATTTTACAGGGACAAAATTCCCATGTTTGAAAGGTTCAATGTAGAGAAAGAAATCGATAAAGCACTCAAGAGAAAAATCTGGCTAAATAGCGGCGGATATCTTTATTTTGAAAAAACAGAAGCGATGCATACTATTGATGTCAACTCAGGTAGAAGCTCAAGCTCTTATGGAGAAAAAAATAACGTTGAAGAAACTCTTGTAAGAATCAATTTAGAAGCGGCTGATGAAATAGCAAGACAGTTAAGGCTACGTAATATTGGAGGCCTTGTTATCTGCGACTTTATCGATATGCGCTCTAGAAAAAACCAAAGACGAGTTTTAGATCGTCTTAAAGAATCGATGAAAGATGATTCAGCCAAGTGTACAATTTTAGGAATGAGTGAATTTGGTTTAGTAGAGATGACAAGACAAAGAAATCGAGAATCTTTACACCAAACTCTATTTACACACTGCCCTTATTGCACAGGATTAGGACTTATTAAAAACCACGAAAGCGTCTCTATTGATATTGAAAGAGCCTTGAAAAAGCTTTTACTCTCTGAAGGGAAAAGAGAATTAAAACTTATCGCTCATCCTCATATCGATGAGTACCTGAAAGGGGCTGATAAAGCTAATTTTCAGAAAATGGCTGAAGAGTTTGAAAGTAAACTTGCTTTTGGTTCTAATGATAATTTTCACTTAAATCAATTTGAATTTCATTGTATGCAAAATGATCAACACCTCGAAACCTAAATATTCAGCTGATGATTTTTTCAAAAAACTTCAGGACTATGAAACAAAAAAACTCATCCCTCATCGTATTGGGGCTTTAACTAAAATTTTTTTTGATAGCTACGTAAAAGCTCTGCAAGAGTCTGGTCAATCCGTAGAAGACTCGATGTGGCTACTACTAGATTATCTTGATTTGATTAAAGAGCAAGTAGCCAATCCCTTCACCTTTGAACCTTATCATCAAATGATAAGAACTCCTTATGATCACCACCTTTTTGGTATAGCCTTTTTTAAAGCTTTAGTAAACCTCAAAAAATCTTCTGTAGAAGGTCTAACGCAATTACAAGAGATAGTTAAACACATCAAAGCCGGTGGCAATGTGATTTTATTTGCTAACCATCAAATTGAAGCAGACCCACAAGCTCTTTATGTCCTATTAGAAATATTTGCTCCTGAGCTTATCCCTTATCTTATTTTTGTTGCAGGAGAGCGCGTTTTAACAGATCCACTAGCCGTCCCTTTTAGTTTGGGGTGTAATCTTCTCTGTATTTATTCAAAACGTTATATTGATCATCCTCTAGAGAAAAAAGCGATCAAACAACATCATAACCACAAGACAATGCAGCTTATGAAAGCTCTTTTAGCTGAAGGGGGGCACTGTATTTATGTAGCTCCTAGTGGAGGAAGAGATCGACCAGATACAAACGGCATTGTTAAACCAGCTGTTTTTGATCCACAAAGTATTGAAATGTTCTATCTCATGGCAAAACAGGCTGCAAAACCCACCTGGTTTTACCCACTAACTTTAGCGACTTACTCTCTTTTACCACCCCCTGAAACCATCCAAAAAGAATTAGGAGAACATAGAACAACAAAAGTCAGCCCTATCCATGCAGCTTTTGGTAAAAAAATTGATATGGATACATTTCCAGGTAGCGAATTAAAAGATAAAACCTTGAGAAGAAAAGCCAAAGCAGATTATATCTACCATCTTCTATGCAAAGCTTATGAACAATTCCTTTAAGGAGTTTTTACCAGATGTTACGATCTTTATCCCTCTCTTTCGCTATTTTTTCTTTGTGCATTTTACCGCAAACCTTTGCAGGAAGTGGTTACGAAGAAATCCCCGACACAAATTCTTTAAAAATACTCACCCCCTCTCTAATCTCTCGATCTACTTGCAAACTCCGTTTAACTAATGGTCTTGAAGCCTACCTTGTATCGGACCCTAATGCAGAAGAATCAGCAGCAGCTTTAGCTGTAGCTGTAGGTTCTTGGTCTGATCCTAAAGAATACCCAGGGATGGCTCATTTTTTAGAGCACATGCTTTTTATGGGAACAAAAGCCTATCCAAATGAAAATGATTTCTCTCAGTATATTACAGATCATGGAGGCTCTTCTAACGCCTACACCTCCCTAGATCGTACTGTCTATATGTTTTCTGTAAACAACTCAGGCTTTGAAGGCTCATTGGATAGATTTTCTCATTTTTTTATCGATCCTTTATTTAAAACATCTGCAGTAGGCAGAGAACTTCATGCAGTCGATCAAGAACATGCTAAAAACATCCAAAGTGATGGCAGAAGAGAATGGATGATTTTTAAAGAAACAGGTAATCCTCTACATCCAAATAGTGCTTTTGCAACAGGCAATGCGGAGACACTTGGACACATCCCAAGAGAAGCCCTCGTTAACTGGTATAACAATCACTACTTAGCGCCTCTTATGCACCTTGCCGTCTATTCACCTCTTCCTATGGAAACTTTAAAAGAACTTGTAGTCAAAGACTTTTCTAATGCTCATCAAGGCCCTCTTGCTGCTGACATTGCATACTCTCCTCTTTCCTCAAGCCAGCAACATGGGCATATCATTTATATAAAACCCATAAAAGATCTAAAAGTCTTGTCACTCGACTGGGAACTTCCGTCAAATTTTGCACATGATCATGATACAAAATCTGCAGAGCTCATCGCTTATGTTCTTCAAAGTGGTGGAGAGCATAGTCTTATTGAAGTTCTTAAGAAGGAACACTTAGCCGAATCTCTTCAGGCAGATGCTAGTCGATTTTCAAAAGATCATATTTTTTTAAACATTAATATCTCTTTAACAACACAAGGTGTAGAAAAAGTAGCAGCCGTCATAGAAAAATGTTTTCAAACGATTAATCTTTTAAAAGATAAAGGGATCCCTCTGTACCTTTTTAATGAAATGAAAGTGATGTCAACTCTAAGCTATGAATATCAATCACGAGAGCAGGCTTTTGAATTTGTTTCAAATGCCGCAAGTAACTTGCTTGATGAACCACTCTCTACTTATCCAGAAAAAACCTATATTGCAACCTCCTACAATCCAAAAACAGTTCAATCGATTTTAACTTTTTTAACGCCACAAAATTGCATCTATACTCTCATGGCATCACCAGAGCTCACAAAAATGCTCCCTGATAAAAAAGAAAGATGGAATGGTGGTGAATACACTTTAAAAAATCTCCCTCAATCAGCACTAGCTCAGTGGTCTGCTACAAAACCCTCTTCTCTTATAGCACTACCAGCTCCTAACCCCTATATCCCAAAAAACTTAACTCTCGTCCACCAAGCTCCACCATCTACAGCACCTCCTATCCCTATTTTACTCCCTGAAACTACATTAGGTAAAAACTACTTTTGGGAAGATTCTCGCTATGAAGTCCCTGAAAGTGACATCTACCTTGGCATAAAAACTCCTCTTATCGATGGAGGAGCTAAATCTACAGCTCATGTCGATCTACTCATAAAAACATTCTATCAAAAGCTATCGCCTCTACTTTCTACCGCGAATGCCGCAGGACTTTATGGTTCTATTGAATTAAAAAATTTAAGACTCTTACTCAAAGTACAAGGCTATAGTGAAAAAGCTCCTGAACTTTTAAAAAATCTACTGCTTGGATTAAAAAAGCTCACCTGTACACAAGCAGAATTTAATCTTTATAAAGAATCCCTACTTACCTTTTATAGTAACCAAGAAAAAGGACAACCGTATCTACAAGCTGGCGAAATCATGTCTAACATCTTATATAATGATGCCCCGCTTCCTTTGCAAAAAGCCGAGGCTTTAAAAAGACTCTCTTATGAAGATTTTTTAGCATTTACTAAAGTCTATTTATCCAAAAGCTATATCGAAGGTCTTTACACTGGAAATCTTTTAAAAGAAGACGCAGAAAAACTCTCCACAGATGTTTACTCCCTATTAGCCTCTGAAATTTATCCAGTAAATACAAAAAATGAAAAACAAGTTCTACTATTACCTGCTCAACAAGGCCCTTATATGGTTTTAGATAAAATTAATATCTTGGGCAATGCCGCACTACTAGCTATACAAGAAGGATCTTTCTCTTTTAAAAGAAAAGCTGCCCAAACAATCCTTGGACAAATTTTATCAGAAAGCTTTTTCAATACACTCCGCTCTAAACAACAAACAGGATATATTACTGCTAGCTGGCCAAGAGAAGTCCAAGAGCAACTTTTTCAATTCTTTTTAGTGCAATCTACAACACACCAACCAGAAGATCTCATTGCTCGATTTGAACTGTTTTTAGAAAACTATGTAAAAGATTTTTCTCAAGAATTTCCTGAAGAGCGGTTTGAAGAGGTTAAAGAAAACTGCATAGCAACACTAGCACAGCTGCCACCCAATCTTTTTGAAATGACCTCTTATCTTTATGATCTTGCTTTTACAAAAAAAGGAAACTTCAGTTTCACAGAGCAGCTCACTGCAGCTATTAAAAATATTTCCTACGAAGAACTAAAACAAGAATCGACCCTGTTTTTCTCTAGAAAAAACACACAAAGACTTGCTGTACTTATAGAAGGAGATGCCTCTTCATCCCCTTTTATCTACCATAAAATCACCGCAGACACCCTTAAACAAGAAGGTTCTTTTGTTTCTTCAAGTCTCTAAAAAAATTTATATGCTAATAACGCCTCTTTAACTAAAGGTTCTATTGTCTGATACTCATCTGATAAATATTGTCGATTTATCTTAGGAGCCTCTTTATGAAATTGGTCTATAAAAGCTTTGAAAGACTGTGTCCGTAAATGCATAGGAACAATGGCATCGAGTTGCTGATATAAAACCTTTTCTGCTCCCTCAACAATGTCTGCAATATCTTTAAATCTTAAAGTTTCCATAAGCTGATTTTTAAGCTTATCTTTCAAATGCAGACTCTCTATTTCCTCAATGGACAATTGAGGAAAGCACAAAGTAACAGCTCTAGCCCATCTATCCTCAAAAGAAACTCTTTCTTGTAATACATCTACTTGTGTAAATACTCTAAGAATTAGCTTTTCTCTTAAATAATCCATAGCATCATTATCTATATAATTTGAAAATGCTAACATCATTTTAAAGTCCCCTATACCCATATAATATTCAGTGGCTTTTTTTAAATAATATTTCAGCGATTCTTCTGTTTTTTTTATTCTAGAATGACCTTTAATTCGTCTTTGCTGTAAAAGCTTTAACGCAAGCTCATCCTTGTCTAATTCAAAACTTCTTACCAAAAAACAATCTCTCATAGATTTAGCGTTCCATATACTTGCTAAAAATTGCTCTATGGATTGATAAGCTTCTTCGACATCCTGTGGCAAGTCTTTAAAAAATTCTTTAGCAATATCCGCTCTTAAATTTGACTTTATATCTCGATCTATTTCTGTATCTATTGTCACAAGCATAGACAAAACAAAATCTTTATTTTTTAAAGCAATTGTTCCCATATATGTTTTAGTCCGCAAAGAAAATTCCTCACTAAAACCAGCATATAAACTATCTAAATCTAAAAGATTTAATTTTTTAATGTAAGGATTTAAAATTTTTATCATACAACTGACTTTTACAGATAAATAAACATTATTTACAACACCCTTACTCAAAATCTTCCCTATAGAGCGCAAAGACTGTTCTTTCCTCCAGTCTTCTGTAAAATCCTGAATCAAATCAATCGCACTTTCTATCTGATTCGCTAAACCTAGTTCTTCTACAATCTGGCTAATAATACTATCTTTATGCAGCGGATCTTTAAGATAGTGAATCATAGAAATTGCCTCACTAAACTGCCAATTTCTCCCATGTGATATAATTGTGTCAGAAATCACTCCATTTTGAACAGCCTCTGGAAGCATTTGTACAAGTTCAAAAGCAAGAGGATGATCCTCATTCAATAATCTTTTAACTAAATGCCTCGATACTTCAACATCAAGTAAACAAACTGCATCTCGTATGAAATTGTCTGATGGAAAATCCTGTTTAAAAAAATCACGATCTATTAAGTTTTCATAACGATGACATCTATCCGAATATGATAAGTTAAAATCGTTTTGAACCAACCTAACATCTCGTATAAAACTTATTAAAGATATAAGCTTTTCAAAATCTTGTGGTAATAATGATAAAAAATTCTCTCTATATAAAGAATTGTGCTCCACCCCTATAGGAGCAGCAGACCCTGCTAAATATCTTATCAATTCTTGTCGAAAAATTGTTCGAGCATTTTTCATGTCAAACGCTAATGAAATACCTGCTACTATTTGAACACCTTGCTGAATTTGCATGAGTAGCTCTTGCAAAACCACCTGCTGATGGTGCAAAAGATAAGGCTGAATTTGCTCAAGGATCAAGGTGCATTGTTTAATAAAAGATGCATGAGTAATATCTTTCACACATGCCCTAAAGTCACGATTACAAAGCCTTGCTTGTCTTAGATCACTGTTATCTAAAAAACTCAGGACCATACTCTGCAGCTCTATAGGCAAGACTGTGATTGTTGGTCGTTCTAAACCATTGTTATTAGATACTGCCTGTTTTTGCTCGACTCTCATACTCATAATTTTTACTCTTCTTTTTTAAAAAATCAATTATCGGCAAAAACTATATGATGAAAGTTGTTTTTTATAAATTTATATTTTTTAATTTCTTGTTAATGCAAAGAAAAAACCTATACCTAATTAAATAGGATATTGACTTGATGTAGGGCTTAAAAAAAATTAAAATAAGCATTTAAAGCACTCAATATTTTTGTTTTCTTTCAACTTAACCGGAACTTTTTTTTAAATTAGAAATTCAGGTAATTCAGGATGGTTTTCCAAAGATTTTTCACATTTCTCATTCCATTTGATTTTTTGCAATGCTATGAAAATTTTTGTTGGTTAAAAAAACTTGCTTTATTAG
>JBAWWQ010000065.1:0-7752 GCA_037146655.1 Chlamydiota bacterium
GGTAAGTGCTTTTTAAACACTTAAACTATAGCGTTTTATGAAATACTGGAGGGCGAAATCAATTATTATTAATAATGCACTCCAATGAGTCGATTTGTAGGAAGAGAAAATTAATGGCAGCTTTTATTGGACTTAGGTCAAAAAAAAGCGCTTCTTTTGTAGTGATTAAAGAAAGACGTCGAATTGGGAAAAGTCGCCTTGTGGAAGAACTGTCAAAACATTTTATTTGTGGATTCTGTCTAGATGGGTTAAAGGAATGGACCGCTAAACTTTAATTGATTTTTTAGGTATAAAGATACGCTAATTCTATTGTGTATTATTGAATTTTTTTTTATAATTTTTGTTTTTTCAACTAATTTATCATGAAAAACCTTTTAATAGCCTTGCTATTTTTAACTTCAATGAAGTGCTTTGCAATAGATCAAAAAAGTCATACGGTAGTATGTGTTCATGGGTTTCTTGGAAGTGATTGGAATATGGCGTTTTTTAAAAAACACCTTACAAGAAGTGGTTGGTATGTCGTTGCGTGGGACTATCCTAGTCGAGATGCGACGATTAAGGAGCATGCTCGAGTCTTGCTGCAAGAATTACAAGATATTGCAAAAGAAAATCCAGGTGACCCTATTTGTTTTGTAGCGCATTCTATGGGATCTTTAGTGCTGCGTGCTGCACTTAATGATCCTTTATGCCCAGTGGAAGCAAAAATAGGAAGAATTGTTCTTTTAACACCTTTAAACCAAGGTTCTTCTTTAGCGCAACAAATGCATGAATTTTATCTTGGCAAACTTTTACTGAAAAATCATGCAGGTAAAGAGCTTGCTATGTATAAAGATTTTCAAAATATAGGTGATTTCCCAGAAACAACTAAAGTATTAGTGATAGCAGGGCGCCTTGGTTGGAATCCTTTTCTGAAAGAAAAAAATGATGGGACTCTTGCTGTAACAGAAACTACCTTAAACACGCCTCATGAATATATAGAGCTGCTTGTTGGACATGCGAGTGTTTTATTAAGCAAACAAGCGCTTCGTCTAACTAAAAACTTTTTAAATGCAAAGTAATCTCGTTATTTTCTTTAGTCTAGGCCATGTATAAGGAACAATTTTCTCCTCTAATCTTTTAAAAGATATCAACTAGTAATTAATTCTAAAGTAGCTCATATTAGGGCATATAGAGAAAAAACTACAAAAATTTTATATGATAGAAGTTATAGAAGAAAAGCTCGGATACGTATTCCAAAATAAAGATCTTTTAATGCTTGCTTTAACGCATCGGTCTTTTGTGAATGAAAATCGTGATAAGAAGGCTGGGCATAATGAAAGACTGGAATTTTTAGGTGATGCTATTTTGGGTTTTTTGGTAAGTGAATTTTTGTATACAACGCTTCCTTCTTATAAAGAAGGCGACCTCTCTTTTTTAAGATCACGCATTATAGATGCTTCTGCTTGTTGTCAATATTTGCAAACTTTGGGGATACAAGATTTTCTTCGTGTAGGACGAGGTGAAGCGATGAATGCTGGTAAAGGAAGAGATTCTTTATTAGCAGATCTTTTTGAAGCCCTTCTAGGGGCTATTTATTTAGATTCTGGAATGGAAAATGTTAAAGCATTTTTTTTAAGACATTTTACGACGCAGCTTACGCAGTTGATTAAAGATCCAGCGCATAATTGGAAAGCTTTACTTCAGGATTATTTTCAAAAGAGATTGCAAAAGCAGCCTGTTTATAAAGTTTTAAGTGAGCAAGGACCAGACCATGAAAAAACTTTTTGTGTAGGTGTTTATTTAGATGAAGAAGAGCTTGGGGTCGGTTTGGGTCTTTCCAAAAAAGAAGCAGAGCAAAATGCTGCTCAAGTGGCGTATGAAAAGTTAAAAAGTAGGCGATAGTCATGTCAAAACAAACGGTTAAGTGGGCTTGTTCTGCGTGTGGCCATGTTCAATCAAAATGGTCGGGAAGTTGCCTTGGCTGCTCTGCTTGGAATACGTTTGAAGAGATGTTAGATATTAAAGCATCGAAACAGCGTTTTACAACTAGAGCTGATTTGGCAAAACCCATTCTTATACAAGATGTAAGTTTATTAGGGTTTGATCGCATCGCTACTGGATATCATGAAGTGGATCGATTAATGGGAGGCGGCGTTGTATGTGGTTCTCTAACGCTTGTTGGGGGCCAGCCAGGTATTGGCAAGTCTACTCTTATGCTTCAGCTAGCTTCGTCTTTTGCAAAACAGGGACTTATGGTTCTTTATGTCTGTGGGGAAGAGTCGGCAGAACAAACATCTCTTAGAGCACATAGATTAGGGATTCATGCAGATAAGGTCTATTTGCTTAACGAGACATTGTTTTCTAATATTAAGGCTCAAGTTGAGGTGTTAAAACCTGATATCTTGATTGTGGATTCTGTACAAATTGTTTACAAAGATGATTTACCTTCAGCACCCGGATCTGTTGTACAGGTGAAAGAAATTGCTATGGAGTGTATGCATTTAGCAAAAGGGAGTAAAGTTACGACTTTTTTGATTGGGCATGTCACTAAATCAGGAGATTTAGCAGGGCCTAGAATTTTAGAGCATATTGTTGATACAGTGTTAGATTTTGAAGGGGATTGTCAGCATGGGTATCGACTACTGCGTTCTAGTAAAAATAGGTTTGGTCCAACAGAAGAGATTGTGGTTTTCCAGATGGATTCTATGGGATTAAAAGAGGTGAAAAATCCCTCTCTTGTTTTTTTAGAAGAAAGAAGAAAAGAAAGTCCAGGATCTGTTGTGATGGCAACTCTTGAAGGGTCTAGAGCACTTCTTGTAGAAGTGCAAGCTCTTATTACCCGTTCTTTTTATCCTAATCCTATTCGCCGATCAACTGGGGTAGATCAAAATCGATTAGCTCTGCTTTTGGCTGTATTAGAGAAGAAAATGAAATATCCTCTTTATTCTCAAGACGTATTTGTCTCTGTAATAGGAGGGATGAAAGTTGTAGAGCCTGGTATTGATTTAGGGATCCTTCTTGCTATAGCTTCTTCTTATCAAAGTAAAGCACTATCTGGTAAGACGGTAGCTTTAGGAGAAGTTGGTCTTAATGGGGAAGTGAGGAGTGTATTGCGTATTGAAAGTCGTATTAAAGAGGCGATTCATATGGGTTTTGTAAATTGTATTCTTCCAAAACACAATATGAAAGGGCTTCAGCAAGAGTTCAAAGATAAGATTAAGCTGTGTCCAGTAGGAAATGTTGAAGAAGCTATGGAACAGCTCCTTGGAGCTTCATGTTAACTATTAAGGTAGGCGCAAGAGACTCAAAGCTTTCTCAGTGCCAAGTTGCAGAGGTTTTAAGTGAGCTCACTTGCTACTATCCTCATGTTGTGTTTGATTCTTATTTCATAAAAACCACAGGAGATCTAGATCAAATCACTTCACTAATGCATAAGGACAAAACAGATTTTTTCACTAAAGAAGTAGATCAATTAGTTTTAAGTGGACGCTGTGATGTGGGGATACATTCTGCAAAAGATTTACCAGAGCAATTGCCAAGCGGCCTTTGTATTTATGCTATTACAAAGGGAGTTGATGCATCGGATAGTTTGGTTTTTCGTTTAGGGGATACACTTAAAACATTGCCTTTTCAAGCCAAGGTAGGAGTTTCTTCTTTAAGAAGAATTGAAATGGTTAAAGCTTTAAGAAACGATTTAATACCTGTTGATATCAGAGGAACTATCCAGCAACGACTTAGTTTATTGGATAAAAAAGTTATAGATGCTGCTGTCATAGCAGAGGCTGCATTGATTCGTCTTGGACTCACTCATTTGCCAAGGTATATTTTTCAAGAAAAGTCAGCACACTTGCAAGGCCGCCTTGCCATTATTGGCCGCCAAGATAATCATTTGATGCATGATGTGTTTAAAACTCTTTGTATAGATTAAGATGCGCCGTGTATTGTATCTTGGAATAAATCTTCCTGGGTTTCAAGAAGGTGTAGAATTTGTTCATTGTCCTATCATTGCAATAAAGCGTAGAGACTTAGAAAGTCTACGGTTTTCTTTTGTACAATTTTTACAATCTACCCATCTTATTTTTACAAGCCGTCATGCAGTATTATTTACCATGGAAGCTATTGATTATTTTTTTGGAGACTATCTGGCTTTAAAAGATAAAATAGCTATTGTGATAGGTCCCTCTACAAAAGAGGCTCTTTCTAGTTGTAATATCACAATTTTACAAGCTAAGGTGTTTACACAAGAAGGGGTTATTTCATTATTAGATCAAATAGATTTAAGTGATGCTTATCTTTTTTATCCACGATCCTCTAGAGCAAGACCAGATCTTGCCATGTATTTACAGCAAAAGCAGTGTTCCTATCATGTTTGTGATTTATATGACACATACTCGGTTAAATTATCTCATTTGCCATCTTTAGGAGAGTTTGATGAAATTATATTTACAAGTCCATCAACAGTTGAAGCGTTTTTTTCTCAGATTAAATCTATTCCAAAGCATATTCAGTTAACGCCTATTGGACCTATCACAGCTCAAGCTATACAATCCCAATTTTTAATCCGACTGTGATAAGTAAGATTAATATAGAAACACTCAGTACAGAGCCAAGGAAGAGTTTCCCTCCGGCTACTTGGTAGGGACTTATTATTTTTTTGTGGTAGCGCCCTACCCATACAATCAAAGGTGGTAATATCCCAAAAAGTAAAACATCCGCAAATCCTCCAGCGATGCCTAATGCCTGCAGGAATAAATGGGGATAAAATAACGTGAGTAGCGTTGGAGGAACTAGTACGAGGGCAAAAACTAAAATATCAAAAGAGGATTTTTCTGATATTTTGAGTCCATCTTTTACGAAATCTACAAAGGCTTTTGTGTTAGTCATAAACGGTGTCAAAATAGCGAAGAAGGAAAATATTTTAGCAAATAGGATAACACCTGAAGATTCTGACATGTTTTCTAAAAGGTTTGTAACCATATCACTTTGACTGACAACTTTTGCTAAAGAAGAAGAGCTCATAGGAGGCAAAATAGATAAGACGACAAAGTTCCATATAAAATAGACGGCAAAGGGGATCAGGTTGCCAATAAAAATAGCGAGCCTTAGTGTTTTGATATTTCTTTTTGCGTAGTAGGTCAAGGTAGGGATTAAGTTTTGATAACCAAAAGAAACTAAAAAAAGTGGGATTGTAGGAAGGGTCATTACCCAGTTAACTTGTTTAAGTTGTGTTGTATTTACATAAGGAAAGGCAAATGACAGAAGGGCACAAAAAGAGATCATTAATCCTAGGATAAATAAGCGGCTAACCCCAGCTAAAGCTCTTGTTCCTGCATAAGCCATCGATCCAACAAAAGCGACACATGTGATAATTCCTAGATGTCTTGAAATAGGGTAGTTTAAAAGGGAGCTCAGCATCCCTGCAAAGATTTGGCCACCTCCGTCGATATAGGCGATGAAGATGCAGTAAAAAAGAAATAAAAATAATGTCCAAGTGAGAATCTTGCCAGATTTACCTAGGGAAAACTTGGATATGGAGATTAAATTTACTGTTTTATCAAACCATAGTGTTGCCTCTAAGATAAGAAGCCCTGTGCTAGTTGCAAAAAAATAGCAAAGCAGCATCGCAAGTGTTGATGGAATAAATCCAGCAAGCGCACTAACAACTGGAAACCCTAGCATCCCAACGCCTATGCAAGATCCTGTGATAAGTAAGCAAGCATTGAGTAAAGGTGTTTTTTGCATAGGTAAAATTTCCTTGTAGGTATTTAAAAACGATCATGTTACATAAAAAGGGGTTTTTTAAGAAGACAGTTTAATGTTGGTAATATAGGAGCGGTTATTTTTGTGTGAATTGGCTTAACCACCTTAAGATCTAATTCCGATAGCGTATTTTGATTCCATAACTAAAAAATGAGCAAGATGGTTATGTTAATTCATTATGCTCAAAACTGACATTTGTTAGTTTTGAGCATAATAAAATCTTAAGCTACTTATTGTAAGGGTGATGCAAAGTATCGTTTTTTGAGTTTTGAGTGCTTTAGAAAAAAGCTCTTCTTCTTTTAGATTTCGTCTAGTCTTGTTTGGTTAAATAAAAGATTATTTTAACACAAAAGATATTAATTTTTTTAGCAACAATCAAGTGTTTCATTATCAAATTGTTGAGTTTTTCTTATGAGAAGGCGGTTGTCTTCTTTCTAGGGGTTTGATATGATGGAAGCTTATTTATTTAATCAAATTTTTGGTTGTTTATGATGGGTTTTTTAAGGCTTTTTACTAAACATAAGCCTAAAATCAAAGTGGAATCTACCAAAAGAGATGGATTCAGTGGTTGGGTTAAATGTAGCCAATGTACTGAGATGGTGCACTCAAAAGAGATGCAAGAAAACCATCAGTGCTGTCCTAAGTGTGGGTATCATTATCGTTTTTCTGCAATTCAGCGTATAGAACTTTTAGCTGACAAAGGGACTTTTCAAGAGTTTTTCACAAATTTACATCCGACAGATCCTTTGTTATTTTCAGATACTGAAAGTTATGAAGAAAGAATGAAAAGGGCTCAAGAAAAAACTAAACGTACTGAAGCAGTGTATGTAGGTTCATGCCTTCTTAAAAATCAAAAAATAGCTTTAGGGGTCATGGATTTTGGATTCATGGGTGGGTCTATGGGGTCTGTTGTGGGAGAAAAAATCACACGACTTATTGAGTATGCAATAGACAATCAGTTACCTGTTGTTATTGTGTGTTCTTCTGGTGGTGCCCGTATGCAAGAGTCTTGTTTGTCACTTATGCAAATGGCTAAAACTTCCGCTGCGCTTGCCAAGCTTCATGAAAAAGGACTTCCTTATATCTCTGTTTTGACCAATCCTACAACTGGAGGGGTCACAGCTTCTTTTGCAGCGCTCGGAGATGTTATTATAGCTGAGCCTGATGCTTTAATAGGGTTTGCAGGGCCGCGTGTTGTAGAGCAAATTATTCGACAAAAGCTCCCTCCTACTGCTCAAAAATCAGAACTTTTACTTGAAAAAGGGATGATTGATTGTATTGTATCTCGAGCAGATCTTAAAGAAAAACTAGCCTTTTTCTTAAGCTTCTTAGCTCAAAAAACAACAAAGTCTACTTTGCCTCATAAGTTGCAAGAACTGTTAATAGTGGCAAAAGATAAAGACACTAAAATAACCTATCCTGAACCTATTTCCATTAAATAAAAAATACTTTTATGAATAATCCGTGTGTATCTATTTTATTAGAAGATGATTCTTTCCTCCCTATTTATACCTCAGAAGAAGCAGCAGGGGCTGATGTTAAAGCTTATATAGAAGAAGATGTGGTGATTTTACCTGGAGAATCCAAGCTGATTCCAACAGGTATTAAGATGGCTATCCCTAAAGGCTATGAAATTCAGGTGAGACCTCGTAGTGGGCTGGCTTTAAAACATCAGATTACAGTTCTTAATACACCAGGGACGATTGATTCTGATTATCGTGGTGAAATTGGTGTGATTTTGATCAATCATGGGTCAAATAGTTTCACTATTCAAAAAGGAATGCGTATTGCTCAGTTTGTTTTAGCCAAGGTTGAGAGAGCTGATTTTATTGTTCAAGATCTTTTACAAACGACATGTCGTGGAGAGGGTGGTTTTGGGCATTCTGGGACACATTAATCGAGTATTGGAGTTTTTGGTTTTTCCTACTGCTCAAAAAAAATTATCTATAGGTACGTGTGTGACGATTTCTGAATATTTAGATCCTGAGCTTGTAGTAGTTCTTAACGATACAC
>JBAWWQ010000066.1:0-7728 GCA_037146655.1 Chlamydiota bacterium
AAAAAAATGATATACATGTATCTGTCATTTTTCACCAAAAATCTTGAATTAAAAAAATCTGAAAAATAAAAAATAATTTTGATTTAACACGCTATCCAGCTAGTATTTTGAGCTATGAAAATTATATCTCAAAATTTAGATCATCTTGGATTAGTAGCCGCCATGTGTGATGAGTTAGAAATAGCTCGTATCATTAATGCTGCAGCTGGAGATCAAGCTCATAATAAACACTTGACCTACGTTTAAGCTGTTGTAGCTATGATACTTAATGGATTAGGTTTTGTAAGCAGAATGTTGTATCTTTATTCAGGATATTTTGAAGATAAGCCTGTACCGCAGTTATTAGGCAATAAAACGACTCCCAATCATATGGATGATAACGTGTTAGTAAGGACTCTAGACAAGCTATTTTCTTTAGTTGTGACCGATTTGTTTACTAAAATAGCCATACAAGCGATTTCAAAATTAGGTATTAATGTTAAAGCTCTTCATTTAGATTCAACAAGCTTTCATGTTGATGGAGAGTATACAAGTGCAATTGAACAAGAAGAAGTTCGTATTCAATTAGTATCCGGTTATAGTCGGGATCATCGACCTGATTTAAATCAGGTGTTGCTACAACTGATGACAACTTCTCAGAGTAATTTATCATTATACATGCAAGCGGTAGATGGAAATAGAAATGATAAAACAGTCTTTTGTGAGATTGTAGCTGAGCATTTAAAAAGTTTTAAAGAAGCTTTAGATAATCGATATTTTATTGGAGATAGCGCACTATATACTGAAAAAACCATGCAAATATTTGATAAGGAACAAAACTTGTTTATTACACGTGTTCCAATGCAAATTAATGAAGCAAAGACTGTTATAGCGAATGTGCAGCAAGAAACCATGGTAGATGTTGGGGAAGGCTATAAAGCTACGCAGCATATTTTGAATTATGGAAACGTGAAACAAAGGTGGGTTGTTGTTTTTAGCAAGGCAGCTTATGAAAAAGAGTGTCATACTTTGCAAAAGAACTTTCTTAAAGGAAGTGAAAAAGAGACGAGAGAATTTTTAAAAATTCAGAAGCAAGAATTTAAATGCGCATCCGATGTAAGAAAATACCTGGATAAATTTCTAGAAAAGCAAAAATATATTGATGTAGTGGATGTGAAGATAATACCTGTGGAAAAAAGAAATAAAGCAGGTAGACCTAAAGAAAATGAAGTTATAGATATAGTGGGATACAGGATAGAAGGATTTCTAGTTTTTCAAATAGAAAAGAAGCGAAAATTGGAGAAACAAAAAGGTTATTTTCTTTTAGCAACCAACGATTTAGATTCTACGACTTGTCCTCCTCGTGAGGTTTTGGCCTTATATAAAGCGCAGCAAAGTGTAGAGAGAGGATTTCGTTTTTTAAAAAGTCCAGATTTTTTAATCTCCTCATTTTTCTTAAAAAACAAGAACGTATAGAAGATTTACTAATGGTTATGGCATTATGTTTATTAGTGTATGCATCTATTGAATATAAAGTACGAGAAAAATTAAAAGAAACTGGTGAGAAATTCGCTGATCAGAAAAAAAATCTAGTCAAAACCCTATAGCTCGATAGATATTTTTTTGCTTTTTAGGATTGCATATAGCGAGTATTGAAGATCAGGCGCAACAAGTAACGAACTTAAAGGAACGATATAGAATCATTTTGATGTGTTTAGGCCTACCTTATCAAAAATTCTATTATTCTGAAATGTGGTGAGGAATCTCGGATGTATGATTCAATATAGGCTCTTTGAGCAGGCATAACTATTTGATAGTGTTATTTTTCCAGAACTCGATCCATTAAAATTTCAACATAAAATTTAATTTTTAATTAGGGGTGTTATTGTGAATTATTTATTAATAATATTTTTACTTGCAACAATGTGTGTGCATGGAGAAAAAAAAGCTCTTATTTTTGGAGTTACAGGTCAAGATGGTTCTTATTTAAGCGAACTTCTTCTAGAAAAGGGATATGAAGTCCATGGTGTAACTAGGGGAACTTCCTCTAATAATACATCTAGGATTCATCATCTTTATCAAGATTGGCATAACGATCATGGGCGCTTTTTTCTTCATCAAGCGGATTTGGTTGATGGGCCTAGTATTGTAGCTTTACTTCAAAAAATTCATCCTGATGAAATTTATAATTTAGCAGCTCAGTCTGATGTGAAGCTTTCATTTGATATTTCTGAATATACAGCGGATGTTGATGCATTGGGAGTTTTAAGGATTTTAGAGGCTATTCGAACTTTGGGATGGGAAGATCATGTAAAATTTTATCAAGCTTCTACTAGCGAATTATATGGATGTACACAAGAATCACCCCAAAAAGAAACCACTCCTTTTCATCCAAGATCGCCTTATGGAGTTGCTAAATTATATGGGTATTGGATTACAAAACAGTTTCGTGAAGCTTATGGATTGTTTTCTTGTAATGGTATTTTATTTAATCATGAGTCGCCAAGGCGTGGAGAAAAATTCTTAACAAGAAAAGTAAGTCAGGCAGTAGCTCGTATTCATTTAGGTATTCAAGATGTGCTGTATATAGGCAATCTTGACGCAAAAAGAGATTGGGGGCATGCAAAAGATTATGTAGAAGGTATGTGGTTGATGCTGCAAAAAGAAACACCGGAAGATTATATCCTTGCTACAGGCGAAACGCATTCTGTAAGAGAGTTTATTGAAAAAGCTTTTGGGGTTGTAGGTATTCACATTATTTGGCAGGGGATTAAAGAAAATGAAATAGGTGTGGATGAAACCACAGGTAAGATTCTTGTTAAAATTGATCCTGTATATTATCGACCTGTAGAACCTAATTATTTAATAGGAGACTATTCTAAAGCTAAAAAAGAATTAGGTTGGTCACCAAAAACAAGATTTAATGAACTAGTCAAAGAAATGGTTATAGAAGATATCAAATTATTACAACCTGTATTAAAATAAAACTCTAACAACTTTTTAACTTAGCAAACTTTGCAACCAGTGACTTTGTCGTCTGAAGATCAGGAAAAAACACATCGTAGGTTGTTCCAAGTGAGGTGTTGTAGCTTTTTTTAACAACACCTTTGCCGAAGTCTTTATGTAGTACACCCATCCCTGGGGTAAATTCATGCGGATTGTCGGATTTTTCTTCTTCTTTTCCTAACCAGACAATATGCCTAGGATCGAGTTCTTTAAGGAAGCGACTAGGCTGCATAGTTTTTGGCATACCCCATAGAAGCCTATAGGTAGAGCCGGTCATATGAAGAAAGCGTTTAGCTCTTGTCATGCCTACATAACAAAGGCGCCTTTCTTCTTCTAAAGATGCTTGAGAGTCTTTTGAGTTAATATGGGGAAGAAGATCTTCTTCCATCCCTACAAGAAATGTTAATTCAAACTCTAATCCTTTTCCATTATGGAGTGTCATTAAACGGACTGAGTCATGCATAGAGTGCGTGTCTTCGTGGGATTTTAAAGAGAGTTCTTCTAAAAACATGGATAAAGAGCCATCTATGTTTTCTAGTTCCCACTCTGCAGATTTTGTGATGAGTGCATCGATGTTGGCTTTGCGATCGTCGTAGGTTTCTTTATCTTCTCTAAGATGATCTAAATAGCGTGAATGTTCTATTGCAGCTTTTAACACATCTTTTAAAGGGGTTTGCATATGGATAAGGGCCTTTAAACGATCAAGTGTGCTTAGATAGTTTTGTAAGCCTTCTAATTGTTTAGAAGAGAGTTTACATTCTTCTATAGAGCGGGATTTAGTAACGAGTTGTTTGCAAAGAGCTAAAATAGGGATTGCATTTTTTTCGCTATATTCTTGAAGTTTTGCTAGGGCTACGGCTCCAAAACCACGTTTTGGTAGATTGATGGTTCTTGAAAATGAGAGAAAATCAGTGTCTGCAAAAAGCATTCTTAAAAGGGCTAGCATATCTTTGACTTCTCTTCTTTGATAAAATGAGATCCCTCCAATGATGATATAAGGGATCTTGGCTCTAAGAAAAGCATCTTCAAAAACGCGTGATTGGGCATTGGTCCTATAAAAAATGACCATTTTATCAAGTGTAAGGCCGTTTCTGCGATGTTTTAAAATAGTGTTTAAAACGTCGCGAGCTTCTTCATGTTCATTGTCATGGATGTGGATTTGAACTTTTTCACCATCGCCAAGTCCGCTCCACAAATCTTTTTCATAACGGTTCATGTTGTTACGAATAAGGCTATTGGCAGCAGAAAGGATGTGGTTGGTGCTGCGATAGTTTTGTTCGAGTTTTACAACTTTTGCGTTAGCAAAATCATTTTCAAAATTTAAGATATTTTGAATGTTTGCCCCTCTCCAAGAATAGATAGATTGATCGGGGTCTCCTACAACAAAGAGGTTATGGTGCTTTTCTACTAAAAGCCTTGTAAGAGCATATTGAGCAGCATTTGTGTCTTGGTATTCATCTATTAAGACAAAAGACCACCTTTTTTGATAAAGCTCTCTTGCTTGGGAGGAGGTTTTTAAAAGGTGAACACATTGAAATAATAAGTCGTCGAAATCTAAGGCATTATATTCTTTAAGCTTTTGTTGATAGAGGGTGTAGGTGTCTTTAAATACAGTGAATTCATGAGAAAAAGAAGGAGGTTTTTCTAGTTCTTGAGGGGATTGCATAGCGTTTTTAGCTTGTGAAATAGAGTGTTTAACAGATCTTACAAGGGATTTGTCATCATCGTGGCCTAGAGATTTTAAACAAGATTTAATAAGGCTTAAGGAGTCTTCTTCATCATAGATGGTGAAGTGATTGCTAAATCCAATTTCATGGATAGATTCTCTAAGGATTTTAGCAGCTAAAGAGTGGAAAGTGCAAGATAGCACAAATTGGTGGGAGAGCTGTTTAACTCTGAAGCGCATTTCATCGGCTGCTTTATTAGTAAAGGTAAGAGCTAGGATTTCAGAGGCAGGAACTCCTATACTTAATAAATGAGCAATACGGTGAGTGACGATACGTGTTTTACCAGAGCCCGCTCCTGCAAGTACTAGTAAAGGTCCTTCTATATGGTGAACTGCGATTTCTTGGGTTTCATTAAGATGATGAGTCATGTAAGGTATCCTTCTTTAAGCAATAAGATAGGATAAGTGAGCGAACTAATTAGCTAAAAGCCCAAAGTGTTTTAAAATAGGGATTGTTATGAAAATTAGAGGATTTGACTTTTCCACTTGTTCAGGATATGTAGCTTGCTTATTTTCTCTAGAGCTAAATTTTTCATTTATTTTTTTTTAAACTTTTTAAAAATAGCTGAAATTTTTCTAACTGGCCCTCTTGCTGAGACCATTTTTCTATTTCATCAAGATTGATATTTTGTGCAAGACAAATACTTACAGCTTGTTCTAATCCTTGTTTATCGAACCAATGGTAAAAACTTCCAAGACGGTCTTTAACGCTATCTTCAGGACGAAGCAACTTAATTATTTCAAGCTTTGTTGTAATATTGTTGAATTCGCATATTGGTTCATTGCCAACTGCTACAGGAGGAGAAACAAACTCTACAAACCATGGACAACCTTCATGTTGAAAATATCCAGATTTTTCAATAAAATCTAATTCTAGAAGTGCCTTTTTCACTTTTTTTATGTCCTCATAAGTAACATAATCAAGGTCATATGACTGATATCTATTTTCAGAGTAAATCGTCACACAGGCGCCTCCAACTAGAACTGTATCTATTCCTTTTTTTCTGAGCTCTTCCGCTACATACCCAGCTAGTTCGATAAGGCCTATCTTATTCCAATTAATCATAAAGGCTTTCCTGAGCGTCTTGGTCGTTTTCTAGTAATGGGTTCATAGTATTGTTCTTTTATCTTTTTTGGAAAGAAAGTATAGGCTTTTTGTAGAAAAGCTTTCAATTCGATCAGAAATGGGTATCTTGGATTAAACTGATAAATCAATGTTTTTCCTTCCTTATGACTTATGATAATCCCTCCTTTTTCCAACCTCTGAAGAGCCCTTTGAAAGCTATATAAAGGAGTTTGAAAATTTGCTCTCAGCTGTGAAGGATAGCATTTTTCATTTAGCTCAAGATAAAAAAGAATTTTTTCTATTACTGGATTACCAAAAAGAGACTCTAACATATCTACCACCTTTTTTGGTCATATTACCAACAATTTTGGTAGTTATCAACTAAAAAACAATTCAAAAATTTTTGAGCGTAGGTTTTTTAGGGAAAAGTTTAAGCTGTATCGAGTGTCTCGAGTATTTCTTTCTATTTTTAATTATTCCGATGAACTGAATTGTTTGTAAAAAATGTGTAAACGAATTAAAATAATCTTTTTACAACCTTTTAAAAAGACAAGTGTCTATATTAAGTGCCTTAATTTAACAAAAAAAGAGATTTGGTATGAATTCTACGTCTAGTCTAGTCCAAACAGCTTCTCAAGCTTCAACTACATTAACGCCTCATCATAAGACTTTTTATCAGTTACAAAAGAAGATAGAAAGTCTCCATCAAAAAAGAGAGAAGAGAGGTGAAGAGTTAGATGCATGTTTGAAGTTTTATTATGAGAATATTCGTCCACAAGAAAAGATCTTTTTAAGTACTTTGATTGAAAGAGCCAGGGGCGCCTACTGTTTTTATCAGGCTAAAAAAGGATTTTCTAAAGTAGAACTTGATGTTCTTAAAGAAGTGATCTTAGTAGATATAAGTCAGATTTTACAGATGGCAGACTTTTCTGAAATTCCAGAGGACATTAAAGAGATGGGACAGGAGCTTGAGGGAGCTAATTATGATCAAATGGCGGATGAACAATTTAGCGTGATGAAAGATGAGCTGAAAGATTTCTTTAGAGACAATGGTTTTGATGTGGATTTTTCGAATGTAGATTTTAAAGACAGTCAAGAAGAGATGCTTAGAAAGATGTTTGAATCTGTCGGAAGCATTGATTTAGATAAAGATAAGGTTTTTAAGGAAAAACCTAAAACAAAAAAACAACTTGAAAAAGAAGCTAAGCAGCGTGAATTTGAAGAGAAGCAGAAAAAAAGCATAGGAACTATTTATAAGCAGTTAGCAAAAGTTTTTCACCCTGATCTAGAGCAAGATCCATTAGAAAAAATTCGTAAAGAAGAGCTTATGAAGCAATTAACTGTAGCTTATGAGAGAAACGATCTTCATGCACTATTAGCATTTGAAATAGAATGGTTAAGTAGCAATTCAACAAAACTTCCAAATGGTGAAGAGCTCAAGATTTATAATGCGATCTTTAAGGATCAGATCAAGTCTCTTGAACAAGAGATTAGAATGATTGTTCTTCAGTCTAAATACATCTTGTTAGATAGATTTTTTCGAGGACATTTTACAGGGATATCTACTTTGAAAGATGTATATTATGAATTAAAAGAGATGACAGAAGGGCTGCAGTTAGTGATAAAAAAATTTCAAACACCTTCAGGTATAAAAGTTCTTAAAACGGCTATTAAAGATTTTACAATGGGTAGGTTTTAAAAAGTTTTCCAATTAATCCGGTAAGATTTCCGGCTAGATATATAGGAATTTTAATGATTAACCCAGCAGCTTCAAGCCAATCTATAGGGCCAGCTAATCTATCATAATGACTTATACCTGGAACGACGCCTTTAAATTTAAACCTAGCAATGGATTTTTTTTGAAATTGTTGTAATTGAGAAGGGATTGAGTCAAATAGGCTAATCAAAAAATACAACGGATGATCGATAGAGTCATAAATAATAAAGAGTT
>JBAWWQ010000067.1:0-7665 GCA_037146655.1 Chlamydiota bacterium
CTCAAAGAGAGCCCCATCACCTTTTGATTCACAAGCATCTGGCGCAAAGCTTCATGCTCCTCTTCTGTTAGCTCCATCACTGTTTTTTTGCTGAGCTTCTCAATCTGAGGATTTTGAATTTTTTCATTCAAAATAGCCCAAAACGCTACAAGATTAGCATCTGCCCCAGAATGGGGTTGGACATAAGCGTGATCACATCCAAATAAAGTTTTTAAATGCTCAGCTGCTAAATCCTCAACCAAATCTACATTATCACACCCGGCATAAAATCTTTTTTTTATAATTCCTTCGCTATACTTGTCGGTAAAAAGGTTTCCCATAGCAAGTTGTGTAGATAAAGAAGAATAATTTTCAGAAGCAATTAACTTAAGATAAGTACGTTGATCTTTGATTTCTTGCACAATTGCTTCGGAAACCTTGGGATATACTTCTTTTAAATGATCTAAAGAAGCCAAATAAGCTATGATATCTTTTTTCTGATCCCCTTTAGCCACTTTCGATAAATATTTCTCTAAATACATCTTACCTCACTACCTAAAACTACATTTCTAGAATGTCGCATTATGTCATACAACTTCAATCTAGTCGATGTAATAAACTATTTTGAATGATTTTGCTTGAGTTTTTTGAGCTTAGGAGCTACTTTATTTGTAAAAAACCCTATTTCTCGGTGAGCTCAAAACTATGCAAGAATCCCTAAGACCCCTTTTAGAAATACAAGAATTAGATATTAAGATGATTCGCCTTATGCGTCTTCAAAAACAAAGACAGCGCGAACTTGAACAAATTGAATCACTCAAATCAGAACTCAAACATCAGCTCGATAACAAACAACTCGAAGTACATGCAATTAACGATGAAGTTTCTTCTTTAGAAAAACGCATTGTTGTTTTGAATGAAAAACTTAAATCTTTGGAATCTAAACAATCTGCTGTCAAGAAAGTTGAAGAATTTAATGCATTAACTCAAGAAATGACTGCCCTAGAAAGAGAGCGTATATCTCTTGAGCACCAAATTTCTAACCTTGTTGATAAACGCGTTCTTGAAGAAGATATCCGAGAAAAAATTAGTCACAGCCTAAAGGCTTCTGATGTAAGCAGTCAACATTTAGAAAATGAAATTAAAGTCAGCATTGAAAAAATCAACGAAGAAGGCTTAGCTCTTCGAAAAGATCGCGATGAAATTGTTCAACATGCAGACCATGATCTTTTAAAAATCTACGAAAGACTGTTACGCAATAAAAAAGACCGCGTTATTGTACCGATAGAAAATCGTACTTGCAGCGGTTGCCATATAGCATTAACGGCTCAACATGAAAACCTTGTTAGAAAAGGCTCCAATCTCGTGTTCTGCGAACATTGCTCACGCATCCACTACTGGCAAGAAAGTGAATCTTTAGAAGGTTCAAGCGTTGCAACAAAACGTCGTAGAAGAAAACCAGCTGTTACTGCGTAAAAACAACTTTGCGTGTGGGAAAGCATGCAATCGCTGCCTTAAGTTTTAAGGGAGAGAAAAGTCTGGACTTAATAGGAAATGGATACCAGTGAAAGACTGGGGGCTGCAAAGCTACGGAAAGTGTAACAGAAAACATACCGCTACAATGAAAATTGTAGACAGGCTGAAAATGCTAATTTTAAGAGTTAGCCCTATCTATAGTAATATAGAATGCTATAAACCCTATCCAAAGCAAGAGTCGCAAGCTACTAAAAAGACGCTTTCCATGTCTGTAGCTTCTTAAAAACCTCGCTTGAGGACCTTGGCGACAAGGTCCCTAGACGAATGATTGCACTCTGTTAAAACAGAGTCACAGAATCCGGCTTACCGCTTTCCCGCTGCTTTTTCTTATTGAATTCCCTTTTGTCGATGATCGTTGTTATATTTTAAAGTATTAATCAGCACGCCGTGCTTAATCACATCTGGATTTGCTAATTGATAAAACACGCACCGAATGTCATTACCAGCTGCATAGACAATAGCGCCTTCTGCTAAATTAAGTGTAGTGATCGCTGGGACTGTACCAGATGATATCGGAAGCAAAGAAATCTGAGAACTTGACGCCCAAGCCGAACCTCCAACAGGCAGCCAGGCACCACTCACATACCCTTGAGGATTAATCCAAGCTGCAAATGCATCTCCAAACTCATCTGTATCTACAGCAGGATTTGTCCCTTGACCTATCACAAAATCCCTTCCTACAGTCTGATTAGGAGTGTGGATAAACCGGCCATGGACATTATTATCTGTTGTTAAATTATACGCTAAAACACCCAATCCATTTGCATTTACATTCAGCGTAGGGGGATTGGCTATTGTAGCATTAATATTAGAAATCGATAAAACAGAAGGATCCCACTGCTGAGTACTTGCAGGAGAAAAACTAATCTCCCATGAACTAGGTTGCCCTCCTAGGTTAAACACAGAAACACAATTGCCATGCTGCCCAACCCCCGCTAAAATAGCTGGACCTGTTTTAGTGCCAATTGCTACTTGTTCTAAAACTAATGAAGACGACCCTGAAATAAATGCAGATAGAATGTCACTAAAATTATCTGAAAGCACACAAAAACCCACACCTGAGGAATCCACAGCTAAAGCATAAGGATTATAACCATCACTACGCTTGTCCACATTCTGGTCTACTGTTTTAGAATAACCCCAACTGCCTACAAAGGTGTCATATACAACAAGCCCGATGTTAGCGACAATTGTACAAACATTCATACTTCCATCAGCCGCAATAGATACAAGAGGTGGTCCAGCATTTGAAGCACTACATCCAATAGCTGAGTCATTTAAACTAAACACACCTGCTGAAACTGTAAAAAGTTGATAGGATAATCGATTTAAAAATCTGCCAACAAATGCCCCATTATCATACACAATCACCCCTTGCCCACTTGCATTCATAGCGATAGCGGGAGGAAATACAGGAAGTGGTCCTAGAGCGATATTGGTAGGAATCGTTCACGTATCAACGCCTGCCGGAGAAAAAGAAGATCGAACATAACCAGTAGTCTGATCCACCCACACCACAACCGCATTGCCAAGTCCATCATTAACAATCTGAGGGGAAGAAACAGGATGCCCCGTATTAGAAACATTCACGGGAGAACTCCAACCAAGCGTATCTGATGCAGCATGCATCTCTTGACAGCTCCAAGCAAAAAACCCAAGCAAAAGAGCTCTCACCCCTATTTTTTTAAATAATTTCATGGATTCTCCTAAAAAATTGTTATTTTTTTAATAAATGCTTTTGAGCTCTAGGGTGAGCTTTTTGATAAACCTCTTTCTTAACCTGTGAAGACACCTGAGTGTAAATCGTCGTAGTAGATAAACTCTCATGACCTAGCAATACTTGTATTGTTTTTAAATCCATCCCCTTTTCTAACCAGTGCGTTGCAATAGTATGGCGAAGCGTATGAGGAGTCACTTCTTTAGCAAACCCACTAGCTTTAAAATACTGCTGAAACATCCTATCTATAGATCTTACTGTAAGTCTTGTTCCCCATTTATTTAAAAAAATCGCATGAGCATCGATTTCAGCTTGATGAGTAATTGTATCCACATGCCTTTCAGGGTGCTTTAAATATATTTTTATCCACTTTGCAGCTTGCGCCGTCATAGGAATTAAACGCTCTTTCTTACCCTTACCCTTCACCTTCATCCATAATCTATTAAGATCCATATCTTCACGATTAAGCCCTGCAAGCTCTGAAAGCCTCAATCCCGAGCTATAAAAAAGCTCTAAAATCGCTCTATCCCTAACACCTAAATAATCTTTAGTATCAGGTTGATTCATAAAAATTTCCACTTGATCATATGTCAAAGTGGTAGGCAGCATTTTATCGGCTTTGGGACTGTCAATAAAATCCATAGGATTAGAATGAATAATTTTTTCTTTTGTCAAAAATTTAAATAAAGATCGCAAAGAAGAGAGCTTTCTTAGCAAAGTCCCCCTACTCACCTGCGATAAATGCAACATAGACAAATAATTTCTAATGATTTTTTTGTCAATTTTTTGTACATCAATAATCTCATTTGAAATGTCTTTATCTAGAGAAGATAGGCTTACTTTACAAGACCGTTTCTCTATTTCAATAGAATAAACCTGCTCTTCTAAAAACTCTTTAAAGGCATTCAGATCCATACAATAATTTCTTAAAGTATGAACAGAGGCCCCTTTGATCGTTTTATAGTAACGTAAAAATTGGACTATCCATCGATTCACAAAAAAAACCTTTTTAAATCAGTTCCTACTTAAGTTCACTATGTTCTTTTATGAAAAAATTATCAATATTTTAAGAAATCCTATAGAGTTACACTTGAATAGAGCACGTAATTGTGCTAAACTTCTCTCTCATTAACACAACTTTTATTTTTGCCATGATCACACTTAAAGATATCTCCAAAAGCATCGGTAGCCGCACTTTATTTGAAAATATTTCCGTAACCTTCAATCCAGGTTACCGCTACGGCCTTACAGGGCCTAATGGAGCCGGGAAATCCACCTTGCTCAAAATTATTATGCGGACAGAAGATGCTACGACAGGATCTGTAAGTCTACCTAAAAAAATTGGCTTCCTTAAACAAGATATCGAAGCTTTTAAAACTATGATCGTCCGAAATGTCGTCATTATGGGTAACGCTACTTTATGGAAAGTCCTCTGCCAAAGGGACGCATTATACGATCAAGAAATGACCGATGCAATCGGGATGCAACTTGCAGAAATCGAAGAAAAAATTGCAGATGAAGATGGTTATAGCGCAGATGCTGATGCTGAAGCTCTTCTTAGCGGAATGGGGATTGATGAGAAATTCTACGATAAACAAATGCATGAAATCCCACTAGATCTACAATTTAGAGTTCTCTTATGCCAAGCTCTTTTTGGGAAACCAGAAGCTCTTCTTTTAGACGAACCTACAAACCACTTAGACCTTCATGCTATTGGTTGGCTAGAAAATTTTCTTATAGACTACAAAGGAACGCTTGTTGTCGTCTCACACGATCGCCACTTTTTAAATGCTGTTACAACACACATTGCCGATATAGATTACGACACCTTAATCATCTATCCAGGCAACTACGATTCCATGATCGTCGCAAAATCTTCCTCACGAGGTCAATCAGAATTAGAAAATAAATCAAAAGAAAAACGCATTTCTCAGCTGAAAGAATTTGTCTCAAAATTCGGAGCCGGAACAAGAGCCTCTCAAGTTCAATCTAGAATTAAAGAAATTAACCGTTTGCAACCACAAGAACTGAAAAAATCTAATATCCAACGTCCCTTTATCCGCTTTAAAAATCCAGAAAAAGACTCAGGCAAAGTCGTTATCAAATTAGAAAACGTCTGTAAAGCTTATGGCAGTAACTCTATCATCAAAAACTTCTCCATGGAAATGCTCCGCGGTAATAAAATTGGTGTCATAGGAAACAACGGTCAAGGTAAAACAACCCTACTAAAACTTCTTGCCAACGTTATCAAAGCTGATAGTGGAAACATCTCTTATGGACACGAAACCACAATAGGTTACTTCGCTCAAAATCACTTAGAAACTCTAGATAAAACAAGAAAAATATCTGTGTTTGATTGGTTAAAAGAAAAACAAAACAAATCCTATGACCAAGATATCCGCAGCGCTCTTGGAAAAATGCTCTTTACAGGTGATGATGCATTTAAAGAATTGCCAGCTCTGTCAGGAGGAGAAACAGCAAGATTAATATTAGCCTCTTTAATGCTAAAAGATAATAACACCCTGATTTTAGACGAACCTAACAACCACTTAGATCTTGAATCTGTATCAGCACTAGGGGTTGGTCTCTCTGAATTTAAAGGTACTATTATCGTAGCCTCCCATGATAGAGATTTAATTCAAAGCTGCGCTAATCAAATCCTAGCCTTTGAAAATAATCGCCTTATTTTCTTTGATGGGCCTTTGGACGCTTATTTTGCTTCGCAAAAATAATATCTCAATATAGACATGTTATTTTATAATTAGGTTGTTGCTTGTGCCCGAAGATTTGCTTCAAGAATCTTTACAATGTCTAAAATAGCTCTATTTCGCTCCTCTTGTATCACTTTTTTAAGCTTTTTTTTAACAGTTGCCACAGTCAGCAAGCGACCATCTCTACGAGTCAGAAATGCCAAATCCCCTAAACGATAAGCATGAAAAAACTTACCCCATTTAATTTTCTTATCAGAACCTAAAGCATTAATTCGGTTATTTAAGGCCGTTTCATCAATATTTAAAAACTCAGCAATAGCCACTAAAATGGGCCCTACTTTTCTATGCTTTTCTAAAAAATAATCTGCAATAGGATAATTTTTCATCAAAGGCAACACCTGAGGATTTTTTTCAATAATAAGTTTCATACAATTGAAATCTAAATACACCCACTTCGGAAAACAATTAATATTAGCCACAAGATCATTTTTTAGAAATTTACGTAGAAGATCCAACATCAAATTTCTATCCTTTCTAGGAATAGAGCCTAAACCAGTTAGCAAGTAAGGAATATGCTGTTCAGGCATTTTGTCCAAAATCTTACCCATAAAATTTGTATCATTCTTAAGATAAGACCCTAATTGGTTAAATAAAGAAAGCACATGCTCTTCAGGAAGTTTTTCCAAAAGCTTACTCATAAAATCTTTATTAACTTTAAGGTTCGAACCTAAATGATCTAAAAACACTGGAATATTTTCTTCTGGAAGATTGTCAAAAAGCCGTGTCATAAAACTTGAATGATCTCTTAATACCTCATCAAGAGTGGATAGAAACTGATGTATCTGCTCACTTGTTGTACATGATTGAAAAGCACTAAATGCCAACTCAAACTCAATACTATAAAAAACGTTCGACTGTTCATTATAACCATTTTGAAAAAAATACCCTGAATTGTTTAACCAAGCAGGATTTATTAAATTGTATATATTAATTACCGACATTCAAACCTTGTAAATTTATAATTGCAAAATGTGTATATTATACGTAATTACATGTTTGAATTAAATTAAAATATAAATTAAATTGATTTTTTATAAGAGCACCTTGGTGAGCTACCTCTTCTGCTTCTTCTATAACCCAGCCAAACTTTTCCTTAATATCGTCAGCTAAAACCATCAAATAACCTAAAACTTAAACCACTCCCCTCAAAAAACCTATCACTGTTTCTATCTAGAAAAAGTGATTCTTAACTTGCCTTCTTTATTTTATTTTGATAACACTAAGATTATAAAATCATTACAAAGGCTCTTGATTAACATGGATAATTTTGAACAAGATGCTGCATCTCTTCCTAAAGAAGATAATTTCTCTTATGAGGGTGAAGATCCGCAGCAGGTATGCACTTATCTAAAAAATAGAATCCTTCATTTCGCTATAGATATAGAACACTTAAGACAAAATCCTCTATTTGCTGAAAGCCCTAACTTCCTTGATCAATTTGCCAACAACCTAATCGCTCTTAACCAGTTAACTGAATGCAGCCATAGTTGCTCCCCAGTCACTATCGAAGCTAGCTCCCTTATAAAAAATATCTTAACATGCCCTGTTATGGTAAAAACTTACGACCTTGAAATGTCCTCTCTTGATGCAGCTAAGCTCTATAGAAAAAATAAAAATAATTTTTTCAATCGAGTTCTCAAGAAGGTCTAATTTTATTAAAAA
>JBAWWQ010000068.1:0-7641 GCA_037146655.1 Chlamydiota bacterium
ATCTCTATATTTACCATTCCACTCTGACCAACGATTTTCTTGCGGACAGAAAGAGCCTAATTGATAAGCTCCTGCACAATCCCAAGGTTCTGCTATAAGCTTTGTTTTAGCAAGGACTGGATCATGACTGAGCGATGCAATCACAGCCGATAAAGGAACAAGGTGGCCTTGCATATCTCGATTAAACACAGACGCTAAATCAAATCGAAATCCATCTACTTGCATCTCTGTTACAAAATAGCGTAAACAGTCAAGCAGTAGCTGCTGCATAATAGGATGATTACAATTTAAGGTGTTGCCACACCCTGTATAATTTGTATCTACTCCATGAGCTAATAAATAATAAGAAGCCCGATCTATCCCAGAAAATGATACTGGCGCGCACCTTTTCTCCCCTGTATGGTTAAATACCACATCTAAAATCACCTCAATCCCATTACGATGCAACTCTCTGACAAGAGTCTTAAACTCTACGATAGCAGCATCAAGCTCTGGCCCATCAGCATAACGGAGCATAGGCGTAAAAAAATGCAGCGTTGAATAACCCCAGTAATTATATAAAAGCTCTTTAGTTTCAGGATTTTTTCTAGAATTAGCTCCTTCATTAAACTCATGAATCGGCATAAGCTCGACAGCATTAATCCCTAAATTAACAAGATAAGGAATTTTCTCAATAATCCCTAAAAATGTACCTGGATGTTTAACTTTACTAGAAATATCATGGGTAAATCCCCTCACATGCATTTCGTAAATCACCAAATCTTTTAAAGCAATACGGGGAAAAGAAACACCCTGCCAATCAAATTCTGCTTCTTTCATCACCACCCCATAAGGACGGTAATTTAGACGACCTTCACCCCACGTTCTATGACTTTTTAAAACCTTTGCATAAGGATCCACCACCAAATATTTGGGATCATAAAAGTGAGGATTACGTTTATCACCAGCTAGCCGATATGCATAAAGAACGGGTAATTCTAGCTTTTCTATAAAAACATGCCAAATATAACCTGTCCGATTTTTATCTTCATCAAGAGTTATAGTTGTAATAATCTCCTCAGACTCTACATCAAATAAACAAAGGACTACCTGCGTAGCATATTTAGAAAATAAAGCAAAATTCACCCCATGCTCTGCAACTATAGCACCCAAAGGAAGTGGTTTACCTACTTTAATTAAACTAGGATCAATCAAAATTACCCTATCCTTATTTTAAATCATCTAATATTACTAATATTGATTATTTTATTTTAAAGTAAAAACAAATTCACATAAGATGTGAATTTGTTTAAAAAAACCAAGGAACTACTTATGGAGTTATGGCTAGATACATGTAATGAATCTACAATCCAGCAAGCTCAAAAGCTTGGCCTGCTCTATGGAATTACAACAAATCCCCTTATTTTAGCAAAAGCTACAACCCCCCCCTTAGTAACTTTACAAAAACTTCTAGATCTACATCCAGGTCCTATTACTGCCCAAGTTACAGCTATCACGGCTGAAGAAATGATAAAACAAGCACATAAACTACACCGCTTGTCTTCTCGTCTTATCATTAAAATCCCCACTTCTTTAGAGGGACTCTCTGCAATAGCTCATCTTACTAAAGAAGGGATTTCTATCATGGCCACAATTATTTATGATCCTTTTCAAGCGCTATGTGCCTTTCAAGCTGGCGCTAATTATGGGGCTCTCTATGTAGGTCGTATGGAGGACAATGCCATTAACCCTTTTGGCATAATAGATACGCTACAACATTATATCTCGACAAATAAGTTGCCGCATAAAGTAATAGCGGCCTCTATTCGTTCAAAAGAACAGGTACTAGAATGTATCAAACGATCAGCTGCCTTTACCATTAAGGAGGATATTTTTGCTTCTTTATTAAAAGAGCACCCCCTAACGTTAAGCAATATACAAGAGTTTTCTTCTGCATTACCTAATGATTGGATATAGGAGTATAAGGTGTCATGGCATTTAATCAATTTGATGCAATTGTCTATATTAATCTAAGTCATAGGCACGACAGAAACAAACTATTATTAGAAGAACTAAACCGTTTAGAAGTTAATCAAGATAAAATTCATCGATTTGAAGCTGTCCATGATTTTTTAAATGGCCATAGAGGGTGCGCTCAAAGTCATATCAAAGTTTTGGAGTTAGCAAAAGAAAAAAGATGGAAAAATGTTCTTATTTTAGAAGATGATGTAGCCTTTACACAAAGTAAAGAAGAGATAGAACATACCATTTCTTCTTTTCTTAAGGCCTTTGAAAACAAATGGGATGTCTTTTTTCTAGGAGCTAATATCTTTGAATATGAAGCTACTGACTACCCTGATTTTAAAAAAGTGCTTTGCGCCCAGTGCGCCCATGCCTATGTCGTAAATAGCGATTATATCGATCTATTAAAAAATTGTTTTCATGAAGCGTATTTATCCATGCTAGAAGATGATTTATTATATGGCTTTACAAGTAAAGCCATAGATCAACAATGGAAAAGTTTACAAAGACAAGGTAGATGGTATATTGGACGCTTACTTGGTCAGCAACGCAGGTCATATAGTGATATCTTGCATATAACAAGAGAAAGATATCATAAGGACATGTTTTCAAAAAAAGATTCTTGAACTTATTGCTTAAGTCCAATAAAACCTCTTAATAACCCAACTTTACACGAAAAGGTGTTGTTATGAGATATGTATTACTATTGGGAAGAATATTATTCTCTTCTCTTTTTATCATCAAAGGCCTAAGTCACTTTTCCAAAGCAGCCATTGATTTTGCTACCAAGATGGGCGTCCCTATGGCTTCTGTTTTAGTGCCTATTGGAGGAATTGTTGTCTTACTGGGAGGACTTAGTATCCTTTTAGGATATAAAACTCGCATCGGTGCTTGGCTGATTGTCATCTTCCTTATTCCTACAACATTTATGATGCATAAGTTTTGGATGATCAAGGATGCAAATCATGCTATGATGCACAACTACTGCTTCTGGAAAAATATAGCTCTACTAGGAGCTGCTCTTATGGTTGCCTATTTTGGTTCAGGACCATGTAGCCTTTGTAAGGAATGTTGCACACGCAAAAAATAATCCTTTTTTTCTTATAGAGATGATAGAAAATCTATCATCTCTATTTCGTAGATTTTTCTAGTTGGTGATTCAATTTTTTAACAGAATTAAGTAATTTCTCATACATCGCTGACGGCATAGACTTTCCTTGAGCAGTATAAGGAACAGCTAAATTCTGAATTGATCTGATAGATGATCGGATTTGGAAAAAATCCTTCGTCTCTTGAGAAGCTGTTTCCACATATTCAGATATATATCCTTTGCAAAAAGCATCTTTTAATAAAGTGATTTTATCAGAAGCTATTTGCTCTGCTTGTCCCATTTCCTCTATAGAAAACAAGAAATTATGATACTCAATAATAGGAACACTCAAGGGATCTTTTTTAGCGGTAAAAGTTACTGGACCATGCTCAACATCTATCCACCAAAATTCATAATCAGATTTGCCAGCTGTACTTTCTATTTTTTTCCAAACAAATTGCTCACCATGAATGTCATAAAACCCATAAGAGTTAGGAAGATTTTCTATTTTTACTTTTTGAAGAAGTGACTCTGTATTTTTTTGATTAATAGCTGGCACTAGCAATTGTCTAAGTTTGGAGTTTGTATATTCTAAAAGTCTACTAAATGATTCTGTTACAGCTTCCATAGCGATAGATCCAGTATGTGCATTTATCACTGAAGTTTTTCTATGTAGCTCCCCCGTTGCTTTTCCTGCAACATAGTAAGCACTTTCAAAATCTTTAAATAAATTCACCCCAGAAAACGAATCTATCCCATCTTTACCAAGTTTACTCATCGTATCGGAAAAAGTTAATCCTTCTACCCAATCTTTAGCCACAACCATTTTAGAAGTCTTTGTATCATCTCCTGCTTTGGCTAAAACGACTAAATTAGGCACATGTAAATACTTTAAATCTAAATTTTTTATAGTACTTAATCCTTCCACCTCCGTCAAAATCCCAGGATCTATTGCAGAAGTTTTTACAACGTAAGCACGATCTGCTACGCTAAGTTTAACAACAGTTTTATCTTCCCATCCTTTAAAATACTTAGCCTCATAACTTGTTGTAGAAAATGGAAAAGTATGCTCTGCAATCGCCGAGAGCCACACATGCTCCATCTCCACAGAAGAAGATCCCAGTGGATAAACAGGTAAAAACTTTTCAAATACAGAAGCTTGTCTTTGTAAAGAAACAAATGAGCACTCTAAAGGTCCACTCGTCTCTTTAATAATACTTTGCATTTTACCAATAATATCTTCCATTCTAGGGCTGTATATTGAAGATGCCTTAGTAGCTGCTACAGGCGGTAACGCTGGAAGCTTTTTTAAAGAACCAGGCAAAAACTCAGAAGCTACAAAAGACTCATTTGGTAGCACTTCATAACTACAACCTTCTAAAACAGTAGTTTTTTTCACAGCTCCCTGCATAAAATTAGCTAGCCCTACATCTTTGGGATTATACACCTTAGCAGCTGGCGGTAGCTTATTTCTTATAGACCCTAACTTTTGAAAAGTCTTAACCCCTACACGTGCTATACCATATCCTGCTCCACTCAAAAGTGTAGTTTCTGTATCCTCCAGCCCTTGACGGATCATGTCATCCGACATTTCAGATCCACATAAATCTCGCATAGCACTTATTGCAGCTGGTTCTCGAGCTGCTACAGCTTCACGATGGCTTTTTAAAAATTCTGAAAAACCACTCTTCTTAAATAAGCTGTCTTTTGCCTCTACAACAGTATTATAGACCTTATGACATCCCTTGTTTAGCCTTGGATGTATAGAACAAACACTTTTAGCAGCTTCTACAATAATTTCACTCGCTGTATCTACAACTAAAGCACCAAGCTTTACTGCAGCTAATCCTTCTTGACATTCTGCAGGACTGACTCGAAATCCTGGAAAACCTTCTCCCAAACTCATCTCATGCAACTTACGAGTTACCTGATGCGCTGAATCCTCAGCCAGTGAGTGCTTAGTCTGATAAAACTGACTCTGAGCAAAAAAGTCTTTTTTCAATTCCTTAATCTTATTTAACGTTGCTACCGCAGTAAACTGCAGCTCAGCTTCCGACGCTCCCCTCAACGTCATCTCTACTAGTTGAGCTGTAAGTGCTCTCACCTGACGTCGATACTCTTGGTTTTGATCTACAAAAACAAGCTCACCTGACAGATAGTCTTTGGGCTCAGTAAGATCTACATCATCAAAAAGTAGTCTCACATTTGGAGGAAGTAAAGCAAACTGCGTCTGTAAATTTATTGCCATCTATACAGCCTTTACTCATTACCAATTAAACCACGTTCATGTGCTCTATCCAATACCATATCACCTGCTTTTATAAGGGGGTCTGGAACTTTATTTTCAATAAATACATTACGCATACGCTGAAGGTCTTCAACCATATATTGCTCTAATCCTGAAGATACCCCACTATCTACTTCAGAGTTGCTTGGCTTCATATCACCTCTTAGACGCTCTAATATTGGAAGACCACTTACTGCATCCATTACATCTGTCACGCCATCTAAAATAGGTCTTATTATTTTAGTATTACCATCCGTCACACCGTCACATACTTTTTTTGTCATAGGGTGTACATTACATACTTTATTTTTTGCCCAATACATCACAGTATCTGTAGCATTCCATACTTGACTAGCAGCCTCCGTCACGTTAGCTCCGACTTTTAATACACATGCCGCAGTGATCAAGTCCATATTCTCTTGCGTATTTGGTTGATTTGCTAGAACACTTATCTCTTCAAACCAGGTTTTTTTCTCTACATTGACTGGCATTGGTAATGGCTCCAACTGCATGGATCCTATTTTTGCGCTTAAACCATCCACCTTATCTAATAAAGCCCTCTGGTTATTGTGAGCTAAAGAGCTACTAGAACCAAAACAAGAAAATGTATCTTCTACAGTCTGTCTATGAAAACCGTTAGTCATTAATTGTCCATCATCACCCACTCTTTGCAACATAAACGAAAAACTCTTCACTTGTCTTCGAAAAGAAACTTGAGGAATTAGAGCCTCTGACTTTTCATCAGATTCCTTTTTAGATACAGGATCTATATAGGGTCCCACCCACTCCATACCCAAATATTGCACTTGTTTACCATTGACTACAGCCATAACTTTCCTTGTTTTTTAATTGTTATACATCTTTAAAATAGGGCACAGATCCATATGTCGTTACTCTACGATTAATATCTCTCTTATACACAGCTTCCCCTACATATTTTTTTATAAAATCGCTACCTGCAGGAAATTTATTCTCCACCCAATAATTAGGTGCTTGAAATAACCAAAACGCATCCTGAATAGGCTGCAACTGATCTTCTTTTGCATCTTTTAAAGCAGTTAGTGTTTTTTCTAAACGCTCATTCTCTGCTATCTGATTTTGAAGCGCTACTATCTTAGCTTTCTCCGCTAATCTTTTTGCTGCATACACCCTAGGGGTGTCTAAAGCACGTGCCCGCGCCTCTGCAAGAGCTTTATGAGAAGCTGCGACGGTTTTTTCCATAACTGCAATTTGCGCGGTTAATGCCTCTATCTCTTGTTGAGCAGCCTCATCCACGGCACTAAGGGTCGTTCTAGCAGCTTGACCTTGCATAATAACCATACGAGAAAGCATATCAGTCATCTGCTGCGTAGGATCTACAACCATCGCTGTAGTTTTTGATACCATTGACATACCATTCTCCTTCTATGATTTCCAATCTTTATGTGCATCTAACCATTTTTTGGTCACAACACCCTGAGCTATATCTTTAGATAAACCCAAACACGACTCAATTTGTTGTAAATGATACACCGCGCATCCAAGCTGATCTTTCAAAAGCCTTCTTGTCTCTGTAACCCTATCCTGACTCATTTTTAACTGCGCTTCCAATGTAGAAACCATTCCCTGATACCTCATCTCACATAAATTCTCTTCATCAAGAAGTGGCTGTTGCTGACTCTCACAAACTCTTAATTGCTCTCGCAACAAGGTGTTTTCCTTTTTCAAGGCTTCTATCTTAGTTTTCAAATTATCCATCACTTTTTGTGAAGCTTGATCTATCTTTTCTAAAAGAGCTCTCTGCTCAGCCCCATTAGTTTGCGTAAGCTCCCTCAGCTGCATAGAAAGTTCTATAGGTGTTAAAGTCCCACCTAATCCTTTAAGTTGTGTAGCCATATTCTCCTTTCAAACATTCCTAAAATTAGACCAAGATGCATCCTCCTATCTAAGGAAACTTGCTTCTTACTGTAAAAAAACCTGGGTGCTCTTTTTTCCATTGTTCTGCATATGATGACGATGGTATAGCTAAAACTGCTCGAGCTTCTCTAGATTGTCTATCAAAATTAACAAAGTGAGCCTCATACCTTTGACGCCAACTATCTCGTTCTCTTTTTGCTTGGGATGGGTCAAGCCTCTTGGCACAAAACTCTTCTACTTGATCTAATTCTTGCTCCTTGGCAAGACTAGCTGCAAGTTGCAACTGAACATTTGCATGTTCCTCTGTAAGTCTTTGTAACTTTTTTTCTAACGCCTCTATAATAGGAGCTGCTGCTTGATCTACTTT
>JBAWWQ010000069.1:0-7625 GCA_037146655.1 Chlamydiota bacterium
GCTGATTATCTTGTGAAGGCTATGAAAACTCAAGGATTAACAGATGAAGAGATTTATCCTAAGTTTTATATTGTAGACATCTATGGACTTATCCATACAAAGCTTCAAGGCGCAGATTCTCATCAAAAAACCTTTGCTCAAAACTATGCATCTATTTCCCTATGGGATGTGAAAAACCCCAACTACATATCTTTAGAAGATGTTATCACTCATGCTCATCCGACCATTTTACTTGGAGTTTCAGCTCAGCCGCAAACATTTACACAAAGTATAGTTGAGAAAATGACAAGTTATTGCAAAAGGCCTATCATTTTTCCTCTCTCTAATCCGACATCCAGAGCAGAAGCTGATCCTAAAGATATTATAGCATGGTCACAGGGTAAAGCTATAGTAGCGACAGGGAGTCCATCGAGTGCGGTGGAGTACAAAAAAGAGTTAATCCCTATAGCCCAGTGTAATAACGTATATATTTTTCCAGGAGTTGGCCTTGGCATTATTGCCTCTAAAGCTACTTGCGTACCAGATGAAGTTTTTTTAAAAGCAGCTACTGTGTTAAGTGAATATGCCCCTATTTTAAAAGATCCAAAGGCTTCAATTTTCCCAAGTCTTAAAGATCTAAGAAAAATAGCTCGACATATAGGTATTGAAGTAGCTTGCTATATCATCAATCATGGGTTTTCTAGAGCTAAAAATACAGATGATGTAGAAAAGCTTGTGGATAGTCATATTTGGATGCCTGACTATCCAACAATTAAAAGAAAAAAATCTTAATGTAGAAAAGCTAAAGCTTTTTCATAACTAGGTTCATGGGAGATTTCTGAAACAAGTTCAGCATGCAAGACTTTATCATGACCATCTAGTACGATAAGAGCTCTTGCACATAGGCCTTGTAAAAATCCTTCGCCAATTAAAACACCATAGTCATGAGCAAAAGTTTTATCTTTTACCATAGATAGAGTAATAACATTATCAAGTTTTTCAAGACCACATATGCGTTTTTGAGCAAAAGGTAGGTCAGCAGAGATAATTAAAAAAATAGCCTCAGGATGTTTTTTAGCTGCTTCATTTAAAATCCTAGTAGATAGGAGACAGACTTCAGTATCTAGGCTTGGAACAATATATAGGATTTTTTTCTTGTTTTTAAAATCAGATAAGTGACGCTCACTAAGTTTTTGATCGAGTAAAGTAAAAGAAGGTGCTGCATGACCGACTTTTACAAAATTTCCTTCCAAAGCGACTTTGTGGCCTTTTAATGTAATGTTAGACATCTTTTAATCCTTGTTGAATGTAAAAGCGATAGAGTAGAGTATTCTTTTGAAGTTTTCAAGAAGATGTGCGGTTTTCAGATTTTTTTGTGAGATCGTCAATTTTTTTACGTTAAGATTTGATTAATATGTTGTAAAAGTTTTATATTGCCGCCACCGTAATCTTAAAATTTAAAGTTCAATGAAATCAGTAGAAAACTACGCAGAAAAAATAGAATGTATCTTATCAAGTCGTCATTTATACCTTCAAATGGGCAAGAGTCTTAAAAAGGAATTAACTAAAGCTATCATTATTAAGTATAGCACGATTAAGATTTTCCATTCTTTAGTTAATCCTAAAAGAACTTTAGCACCAAAGCTTCTTTGTTTGGAAAAACATGCTTATCAAGAAAGTGAAGGAAAAACCATACAAAATACTCAGTGCTGTTGTGATAACCAATCTTTTCGATTTAATTATTTAGAAAAACTGTTATCGGAAAATCAATTTCATATTCATAAATGTCGACATTTAAAATGCATTTCAATCCAGGTTCAGCTTCAAATGTTGAATGATTTTATGGAAAAATACAAACATCCCTACAACTTATTTACAGCTAAAAAGCTCGATATACATAAGAAATAGCTGAAATCAGTATAACATATAGACGCCAAGGATGAGGAGAGAACCACCAAAAATTCTTTTTAGAAAAACAGTTTCGATGGCATGAGTTGTCTTAGCTCCAAATGAAGCAAAAATAACAGATAGGGGAGTTATGATAAGAAAAGCTGGTAGATAAATAAATCCCCAAGAAGTTCCGCTTTTAATTTGATGCAAACCCAGCAAAAAATAACAAATAGAAGCTAAAAAAGTTGCACAAAGTGTGATTGCAGAAGAGGTCGCTATAGCTTTACGAATAGGAAAATGGAGAGTTTGAAGAAGGGGAACGCTGAATATCCCACCCCCAACACCAAGTAAAGCAGATAAAAAACTAATACCACCACCTAGCAGAGGATAAGTGAGTGTCCAAGAAGAGGGTTCATGAGGTTTATGAGTAGACTCTTGTTTTTGCAGGATAAATCGCAATCCTATTAAAATAATAGAGAAACCAAAAAGTAGCTCTAGCATATGGCTGGGTAGTTTTTTAGCAACGTAGGCCCCTAGAGCGGCTCCTATTATAAGACCAGGGATCATGTACTTAACAATTTTCCAGTTAATCATTTTCTTTTTTTGATGAGACATCGTAGAAGAAATAGAGCTAAATATCATGGAGGTAAGGGCTGTGCCAATTACAAGGTGCATCAGATGTAGGCTTTCTATAGCAAAATACTCCATAACGAAAAACAGACTGGGGATCATAATAACTCCACCTCCAATCCCTAAAAGACCAGATAAAAAACCACAAAGAATCCCAATAATCAGGTAGCAGAGATATTCAGGCATCAGTTTTGTTTTTTTTAATAGAAAAAAATCAATATAGACAATTAGATAAACTTGATGCAACAGTTATTCTGTGATAGAAAACAGATCTTGTAGTTTACGTTTATTTTTTTCGAAAGTAGTTTTATGATGGTGGATACAAATCGGATTTTTATCTGTTGCCGCAGAAGAACCAAATGGACCCTGTTGTAGATTAAGTCTCTTATAATTAAGGTAGTCTCTTGCATGTAAAATAGCAGCTGCAGGATTTCTAAGGGGGTTAAAAGAAGATTTTTCTAATTGAAACCGGGTGCAATGAGTGATCGGATCTTTCCAAAATAAAAATTCATGAAAGAAATTCCCATGAAGGCTATAGGCGCCATCTTCATCACAAGAGTGAGAGCTTTTTCGCTCATATGTCCCTTGAATTGTTTTCCACTTATTAAAAAAGAGCCCTTTATCATCTTCAATTTTCACATTAGCCCCCTGAAGAATATGGCTTATATGTGATAAATCTCTATCTAAGGAAAGAACGTCAAATAAAACGGGTTTTAAATGCTCTGCTGTAAGGCTTAAAATACGCTTTGTAATCTTTGCTACAGAAATATTGATATCTTTTTGTCTGGAAGTGTTTTTTGTGTATTTTAGATACTCTCTAATCTGATTGTGAGTAGCTTTATATTCTATATTATTTTTTTTAAAACAATTAATAGTAAATACATATACAGTTGCAGCTGTAGTTAATGGACTTATTAAAATAAGTAGGCTGCTATAAAAAACATATCGCGACCAAGAGGCTTTATTCTGATGATAAATGATATCAATCGTATCATCTTTTATGGGTAGGCAGGCTTGATCTAATTCAAAATAGAGGGGAGAGCTAACTATATCCATAAACAATACTATTTAAAACTTTCAAATCAGAGATAATAGCATTTTTTACTTTAATTTAAAAACATTTAAAAAACTATATAGCCGAGTTGCTTCATTACACTTAATTCATTCCACATCTCTGTAATGTTTACTATCTTGTTTTCTTTGATCGTGATTAAATTAAAGAATTTAATGTGTATAGGTTTGTTGGTAGGGGCTATGCCCAAAAATGTCCCTTTTTGAATACCTGATAAGGTACCTCTTGCTAAAACTTGGTTGCCATCGATTAATAACTCTGTCATGGTAAGTTTAAAATCTGGAAGAGCCTTGTGAAGGGCTGTTATCCTGACGGGAAGGTTTTTGCTCATCTCTGTAAATTTACTATAAGAAGATTCTTGAAGGTCTCCTGCATTAGAAACATGGTAGTCTGAGGATAAAATTGAGCTTAGTTTCTGAATATCGTTATTTTGCATAACCTCATAGAATTTATTTACTAAAAGAGAATTATCTTCACGAATAGAGTCGTTAGAAATGCTTGGAGCAAAAATTTTGGAAGAACTTTCTTGTTCAGCTTTTGCAGCTATACAGGTTCCGATACATAGTAAAGTAGCTAAACTTAAAATTTTCATGGCATATCCTTTTGTGAACATAAATTAAATTCTTAATATAGAAGGTCTTGTTTTTTTTCTACTTAAGAATATTAACAGTTGTTTTTTGTTTTTCTTCCTCTTCATGTTGTGATAAAGCTTGTTGCCAAGGGAAAGGAGGTTTTGGTGGTGGTGTGGAACTTTGATCATTTGCCATATCGCCAAACAAATCAATAACGTTACCAAAAACTCCACCTTGTTTTGTTAAGCCAGATGATTTAGCTAGGAGAAAGGCTATGCGTGCTGTAGCTACTTCTTTGTTGATTTTAACATGGTCAAAAGATCCTTCCATAGGGATTTGCAAAACAAAATTACGGGGAAGTCCTTGAATGCCCAAAGCTTTTCTGAGACTTTGTTCAGTAAGGCCTAAGATCATTTTAACTTTTTGTTTCATGAGGTTAATTTTTCCCCAAAAACAGATTTGATAAGCCCTGTCATAGAGGAGTTCTGTTCTATCTATAGACATGACCCCTTGATTTATGCCAAGCTCTAGTGGAGCAAACCATAAGGAGATGGGGGAGTTGGCAAGCTGTAATTTAAAAAAACTTCCTATATCTTGAGGACTACCTAAGTTTTTACAAAGTATTTCCCCAAAATCTAGTATTGCTTTACGTACTCGCATTTGACTGATATCAAAAGGGGCTAGCGGAAGATAAAAGCCTTGATTATCAATAAAAAGTGTAAGAGGCTGTTTTGCGATAGCAAGATCTACATTCATTTTATTTAAAAAAAAGCTCGCAAGTTCCGGTGTGATAATTGAACTGGCTTTAATTGGCTCTGCAAGCTTTAAAACACCATCACTAAGATATGCATTGATATTTGTTTTAGAATTTGTTGCGTTTACTTCAAGATCAACAGTTCCTGATAGATTTTCTAAAGAACAAGCGAAGGTTGCATCAACTTTTTTACCAAGCAATATTGAAGGGGATACTTGATTTAAACCAATCAATCTACAAAGAGCATCTAATACAGTTGTTGGAAACTGGTTAAGACGTGCATGACATTGAGAAGCAAGTAAAGGTTTAGTGAGCACTACTTTGGAAGGTCGGAAAGTGATCGTTGACGTGAACTGACCAGCCTCTTTAGAAAAATCGTTAGCTTTTGCTTCTATATTCATAATGGCAGTGGGTTGATCAGGAGCTTTAAGACATTCAATAGAAAGATAGTCAAGAGAGTCAACTTGATTTTTTGTAGATGAGCGTAGTTTAAGATGATTTAATTTAGCCGTAAGATCAAAGCTGGCAGTATTGAGCTGATTATTGAAAGCATTTAACAGCTGTTTGAAATTTTGATGGTTTCTAGGTAAGGATTCAGCAGATAAGCTGATAAGTAATTTATCTAATTTAATATGTAAAGAAGCATTCTCTGTAAGTTCAAAATCTTGAGAGGCAGTATTTGTAGATTTTTTTAAGCTAGCGTAAGTTTTTGGTGTGATTGTCCAGTTGGCTTCAAAAGCTTTTTTTGATCCTTGTAAAGTTGTGTCGGTGATCTCAAAATCTGTTTTAAGTGATAGATTGGGGCTTTTTAACTCACAATTTATAAAGCAGGAGTTATTTTGATTCAGAGCAATATCTGAGCTAAATTGATGACCTAAAATAGAGGCAGTAAGCGGATCACATTTTAAAACAGTGTCAATTAATTCAGATGGAAAATCTGTAAAAGAAGCTTTAGCTATTAGGTTTTTTTTAAGGGCATTAAAAGAGCTAAATGAATTAGATGAGCACTCCAGTGCAAATAGGCCTGAATTTTTATCATCATAAATGATTGATGCTTTTCCATTTAAATTACATGAAAAAGTTTTTTTGGTAGCATCAGCAAACACGTGTCCTTTAATATAACGTACAGAATATTCTTGATGTAAGTGATTGTTGATAATATCGAATCTATCTAAAATAATATCACCTTCACAAACTAAATATTCAAATAAGTTTTTATCCAATTGCAAAGGTTGCATATTAAGAGCGATTTTAATAGGTGAGTGAATATTGTAAGAGGTGTATAGGTCATTATTTGTTAAGTGTTCTAAAAATTCTATAGAAGGTAAAAAGCGAAGGGAAATAGGGATAGAAAATGAGAGAGTTTTTAGATTGTTTGTTAAAGCACCTTGTGTGTAAGTGTCGATTGTATCAGTTCGTAGAAGGCATTCAAAATGGGGGATTTCTAGATTGTTTAGATCCTGCGTATTTAAAGATGCTGTAAAATGCAGAGATATGGGTTGATCTAAAGCCATATCAAAAAAAGAGGGTTTATTATTATAAGAAATCGTTGTTGAGGCTTTAATATTGAAATTATTAAAAGTTTTTGCATTGATAGAGATTAAACTATCTTGGAAAGAGAATTCATTAGAAATTACAGAGGATGTCACCGCTAAGGTTCCTGGAGACATCTTTAGTTGGCTGTTGAATCGATTTAAATCTTTTTCTATAAATTTATTTAAGGATAGATAAAAATTTTCAACAGTCCCAGATAAAGAGCTTTTATAAGCTGTGTTAGCGGAGGATAAGAATTTCGAATCACAAGAAAAAAGAAAAGGTTGTTTTGAATAGATAGCACTATCTATTGCAACAATTGAGTTAGGGATTGAGCAGTTTGGTGTCCATAGATTTAGTGAATAAGTGTGAGTTTGATTTAAAATTGGATCGATCTTTAGAGTCAGGGTATTCCCTAGTGCTTTAGAAAGTTCTGTTTTAAATAGTTTATCTACAAAAAATAGAGGGAATTTTAAGATGTCTACCTTGACATCTGTCAAGACAGCTTGTGGTTTTTGCGAAAGGAAGGCTGTAGGGTATATATTAAAAGAAATATTAGCATTAGAAGGTGTTTTTGTAGAGTCTTGTAGAGTACTTTGGATAGCAACTGCTATTTTATCAGAAAAATTTGGTGTAGAAGATGAGACACTAAAGCTTTGAATAGAAATAGGAGAAGATTCTTTATGGAATATAGATCCAGCAGATCCAGTCATAGAAACTTGGTAAGCAAGATGTGCTATATCTAGGTTGCTTTCTTTATAAGGAATAGAAAGGCGATTGAGGTTTATTTTTAAAATGCTAGGTTCTTTTAAGGTTAATTCACTTTCTTTAAATAGTGCTTTGATTGCACTAGATGTGATATTCCACTCAATATAGGCAGGTTTTTGCAAGACAAGTGCTTGATTTTGTGTAGTTGCAGTCAAGGAAATTTGTAAATTTTTTGAAGCAGCATTGATGTCAAAATCTAAATCTTTGTCGGATAATTTAAAATCACTATTAAGATCAAATGTTGGTCCTAGTAGTTTCTCTACTGAGTCGTAAGTGATATTTGGTATACTTAACAACTCTGCAATCAGAAAGGTAGGCACATGATTTAATTGTATAGATCCTTTATATTCAAAATCTTTTGGTGTTTCTGCAGCTTTAGAAAAAAATCTAGATATTAAATAATTATCATTTAAGTCGGTATAAAGAT
>JBAWWQ010000070.1:0-7563 GCA_037146655.1 Chlamydiota bacterium
ATACTATCCCAACTTGGAGTAACAGCCCTTTTATCTAGAGGCCTCTCTGGAGAAGCGTTTGGCATGTGTGCTATTTTTGCTCATATCATGCTAATGGTAGGATTATTTGATGGAGGAATAGGCGGAGGTGGGTTAAGAAACACACTCAGCACATGTCAGTTAAAAGATGATCAAAAAAAAGTTTTTCTCTCTTCATTTTATTTTATAGGACTGATTTATCTTCTACTCGCCCTTATTTATGCTCTTTTTATTCAACATTACTTACATCATCTTTTTGTTTTACAAGATGTTCATTTATTTAATCAGCTAAAAACAATTGGGTGGGTTTTTGTTATATCAATAATTATAAAAGTCCCCTTTTCTATTTATGCAAGTGGCTTTTATGCGTTTGAAGAAGACGATAAAAAGGCATTAATAGATATCATCGAATCCGTAGCACTTGTCCTTGTACTGGGCCTAGCTACTATTTTCCATCAAGATTTTTTAGTAGGATTTGCTGGTTATTACCTTACACTTAGTTTGATGAGTTGTTTAGGTTTTGGATGGTTTTTAAAAAAAAGAAATTGGAAGCTTAAAAAATTTTCCTGGACAACTATTTATAAAAGTATTCAACCTCTTTTTAAAATTCATAGAGCTTTTTGGATACAAAACCTACTTAGCTTAGCTCTATTTTCTTTTTCCCCTTATTTACTTATGAGATTTCTCAATTTAGAAAAAGTCGGAGAATATACGTTAATCTATCGAGCCTGCTGTCTTTTTTTAGGAATACATTTTTCTTTATTGAACCCTCTATGGGCCTCTTATACCAAAGCTTTTTACAATAAAAATTTTATGTGGATAGAAAAAACACTTAGGCAATCTCTGAAATTAACCATCCTTTTATTTGGTTTAGCAGCTTTGGGTCTTATTTTTTTCTATCAACCCATTCTTTTTTTGTGGTCAGGGAAACAAATTATTTGCCACAAGATTGTAGTTTTATATGCAATATGGATGATTTTTTATGCTTTAATTAATTGTTTTTCAATATTTTTAAATTCTGTCAACCTCATTCAAAAACAAAGCCTTGCTTTGTTGATAGGATCTTCAAGTAACATCTTACTGGGTGTTTTTTTTAGTAAAATATGGAGTGTAGAGGGGGTTGTTCTAGCCTCTATTATTTCGTTACTTCCCTTATTTTTTTCTAATCTTATAGAAATTTTACAACTTAAAAAGAAAGTGTTGAGTGAACAACGTTCTAGTTATTAAAATTGGTGCAATAGGTGATGTAGTACTCTCTCTCCCTATTTTATCTGCTTTGCAAGGCTCTTCTATCACGTGGGTTGTAGGAAAAGAATCAGCACCTTTACTCAGAGCAACTGGTAAAGTCAATGCTATAATTATAGTAGATCAATATAAATTGTTACATGGAAGTATTTTTGCTAAGCTAGCAGAGGTTATTAAAGTATGGAAAAAAATCTTTTTTCAAAGATTTAATCTTGTAATAACAGCTCATCCAGACCCTCGTTATCGACTACTTTCTCTTGTTTGTTTCAAAAAAAACCACAGGTTTTTTAAAAAAACCCAAGGGAGTTTTCCTCTACGAGGAGTTTTTCATAGTTTAGAGTATTTACAATTAGCTACAGACACTCCATTTAACAAAATAAAATGGCCATCTCTTATACTTCCTCAAGTAGCCTATCCTAAAAAACACCCCTTAATAGTTTTTTTCCCAGGAGGTGACAGGCTAGATGCTGGAAAAAAACTGCGAATATGGCCAATTAGCCATTATGTAAAATGTGTAGAGCTCTTACAAAACTATGAATGCCAGTGCGCTTTAATAGGACTTGACTCAGATAAAGAACTCATTTCCTTTTTCAATAAGGATTTTATATTAAACTACATAGGAAGCACCACTATTTTGGAAGTGCTAACACTTCTAAAACAGTGCTTTTGTTTAGTGACACATGACGGTGGAGCTTTACATTTAGGAAGACTTGTAGGTTGCCGAGTATGTGGGATTTTTGGCCCAACATCCCCACAAGATTTTGCATGGCCTAGTGAAAATGAAATTGCTGTTTGTGGCAAAGATCCGCTAGAGTGTAGGCCTTGTTATAATGGGAAGGGGTTTACAAAATGTACACATCAAAGTTGTATGAAACAAGTAAATGCAGAGACTGTGGTGGAAATTATTATAAAAAAATGGGGATTAAAACTCCGTGAAAACAGCACTTGTTCATGATTGGCTTTACTCAGTTTCAGGTGCTGAAAAGGTTTTAGAGTCGATTTACAACCTTTTCCCATCCAAGGTATATACCTTAATATACAATCGCAAACGAATGCAAAATTTTTCGATTCCTAAAGAAGCTATCAGGACCTCTTTCATTCAGACACTGCCTTTAGCCTCTAAATTTTATCCTTATTATTTACCTTTTTTTCCTTTTGCTATTGAAAGTTTCAATGTATCAGATGCTGATGTTGTTTTATCTTCATCATCATGCGTCGCAAAAGGGATTTTAACAACCTCTTCTCAACTTCATATTTGTTATTGTCATACACCAATGCGATCCTTGTGGGAGCTCTATTTTGACTGCCTTGAAACTCATCGGCTCAATCATGGACTCAAAGGGATTGTCACAAAATTTTTACTGCACAAAATACGGAATTGGGATTTATTACATGCAATCCGAGTTGATCATTTTATAGCCAATTCTAAACACGTTGCCAAAAGAATAGAGAAAACGTACCGTAGAAAAGCAACGGTTATTTACCCTCCCATAGATTGTGATTATTTTCAGTTATCTACTAAAAGTAATGAAGGATTTTATTTAACAGCTGCCCGTCTTGTTCCTTATAAAAAAGTAGATTTGATTGTCAAAGCCTTTACGGAACTAAAAAATAGAAAACTTATAGTCATCGGTGATGGGCCAGAGCTATGTAACCTTAAAGCTATAGCCAGCCCCTCCATAGAATTTATCGGATATGTTTCTCAAGAAGAGCTTAAAAAATATTTTGGTCTAGCCAAAGCATTTGTTTATATGGCTCATGAAGATTTTGGATTATTCCCTGTTGAAGCACAAGCAACAGGGCTTCCTATAATTGCTTATGGACGTGGTGGATCTGTAGAGACCGTTCTAGATCGCCAAACAGGTATTCTATTTCCTGAACAAACAGTCGCTAGTTTAATAGAAGGGATCAAAACTTTTGAATCTTTTGAATCTAAATTCGATAAAAAAATCATCCGCCAACATGCAGAAACTTTTTCAACTTCTAATTTTCAATATGCATTTAAAAATTTTGTAAAAGAGAAATATGCAGAATTTGTTTGTGGGCAACCTTTATGAAGATTCTAATTTTGGCAGGAGGAATAGGGACAAGATTATGGCCTTTATCAACAAGGGAGTATCCTAAACAGTTTCTGCGGTTTGGGCAAGAACAATCCTTGCTTCAAAAAACCGCTTTAAGATTTGTTAAACATGGACTTTCCCATGAAATTTTTGTTGTGACACAAGCTGAATATAGCAATTTTGTACAAAACGATCTTGAAGAGATTTTACCAAATTGTAATGGTCAAATTATTATAGAACCCGATCATAAAAATACCGCACCAGCTATTACATGGGGGATAAGATATCTTATAAGTAATCATCTAATAGAAGACGAAGAATTAGTCCTGATTGTACCCATAGATCATTATTTTTCTCATGAAGAAGCTTTTATGGAAAAAATTTTAGAAGCACAAACTTATGCAGACAAAGGGTTTATTATTACATTTGGAGTCCCAGCTAGAAGCGCTGAAGTAGGATATGGATACATCCATATGGGAACAGCTGTATTAGGCAATTGTTATGAAGTAGGACAATTTATTGAAAAACCTAATCTAACATTAGCCAAAGAACTCGTTAATAATGGAACATGGCTTTGGAATATTGGCGTCTATTTACTGAGTGTAAATACCTATATCAAAGAAATGAAACTCCATGCAAAAGAACTCTCAACGCTTCTATCGTTAGATAAAAATATCGAGAACTTTTATAAACAACTTACACCCATATCTATCGATAAAGCTCTTATGGAGCACTCCATAAATCTGCATGTTATGAGCCTTAATAAAGGCCTTTGGTATGATATAGGTTCTTGGGAAAGTATTAACACCCTTATAGAAAAAGGAGAAACCGAATTTATCCATCCTGACAATATAAAGCATATTTTAGCTCATATTTAAATCCTAATATACAAAAAAAGTCTTGGGACTTATTGTCAAAATTAGAATTTTAAACCGGCATGATTAAAAGCCCCTCTATGAGGGGCTCTTACCTGACCTTTCTTTAGAAATCAAATCTTGCTGTGATGTTGAGTCCTTGAAAATATAGATTAGAAGCAGCTGCACCTGTACCTGCAATTGTCTCATCAAGAAGCTTACGAATCATATTTTGCTCAAAAAACGCAATGAAATCGTAATCTACAGCCAAGTCAAAATGATATCTTCCTTGCGATAAGTATCTTCCCCAACCAAGGCCAATGTTAAGATCCACTTCAGGACGTACGCAATTGTAGTTTTTAATTTCCGTAGCTAAAGTCGACGGAGTGACGGTGAGGGTAGCTACATTTTCTTCATGTCGAACATGAGGATACTGTGTAACAAGCAAGCTTCCGGCAACGCCTCCTTCAAGTCTAATTCCCATACCTAAAAGGTAAGAGGCATCTATACCAGCGCGTGGTCCAATAGCCCAAGAATTCGAAGTGTTTTTAGAGGTAATGGTCGAAGAGACTGTACCTGTAAAAATACCAATAGGTGGTGTGATCGTCACATTCATCCTCTGGCGTATCCACGCTCCACGAAGTCCTAAGAAAGGCTGAACCACTACATCCCGTCCTTGGTAGAAAGCACGAGTGATGAGTAAATCTCCTATATCCACTCCAAGTTGCCACTCAGAGTTAATATTTGTGGCAGCCACAGTTTGTCTAGACTCGGTAGCTATTTGTTCGAACCAGTTATTCATCACCCAAGATCCGGTTGTTCCCTCTGGAAATCCACTTCCTGGTGATGGCGCATTTGCATTTGTATGCGTCGTTTGACGGATCCATGTGTAATCCATACTAAAAAAAGACTGATCATAACCAAAACCAACACCTACTTTGAAGCCTGGTTTAAAAGCAAAATCTTGGGTTAATATCCTGCTATTTGATGTACTAGCATTCACAAGAAATCTATTCAATACAGTAGCTGCACTTTTAGCTAAATCCATACCCCCTTCAGTTGCATAATAATATAAAAATGAAGCTGTGACATATGTATTGGGATAACAACACTCTTTTTCTACTTGTATTCCCGCGTAGGTATAATTTTCTGCAGCATATTCCTCTTTTGGAATCTTCTCCCCAGGAAGAAAATTTTCTGTCGTATGCATACGAGGTGATGGGACTACTTGAGCTGCAATCACTCCTGTGCAAAATAGCAGGGAACTTGCAAAAAACAAATTTCTATACTTCATAAATTCTCCTTAAAAATATTTTAATCTGGGTTAGGGATATATCGTATCTGGGAATGCTGTAGGTGTGATATACTTGGGTTTACCATTTCTTGTATGTGTAACCAAGCTTCCAGCACGCGGACTTTGGTTACGTTGATATTGCTCCGAAACGGACGTTGCTGGCAAAGATTGCGTCAATCCTAAACGTACTGCCTGTGAATAAGCATAGCTTGCAGGTAAGGGACTCACTGGAGGATTTGCTCGATTGGGTTGTGCATCAAGAGAAAGATCCCAAATCATAACCCCCATTAACTGCGCACCAAATCCATTTGGATAAGTCACGTTTGGAGAGTTTACAGCTTGAGCAAGAGTTTGCATATTGGAAGGAAGCATCGTTTGTCCAGGAGCTGCAGAAGCGACACAAAGACCCAATTGTATTTTAGATGGCATGATACCCCAGCCCAAATGATTAATGCCTGGCGCTGTCTGTGTCGTTGGTAAAATATAATAATTAATATCTTCTATGATTTGTGAGTAGATATAATTATTGCCAGATATGATCGTCAAAGGGTATTCCATAATATTTACATAATCAACAACAGTGCTATAAGGAGACCCTGCTGTAAAAAGTTGTTGGCAAAGCAATTGCCAATAGGTAGCTGGAACTGGTGGTGTTTTCCACGTTGCAGGCCATGCTTGTCCAGGTATCGTTATAGAAATTGTTTTATTGGGTAAGGCCTGTCTTAATGTTTGAAAAAATGTTAAGAGATAATTAGCAAATTGCTGGTTATTGACTGGATATGCCCCATCAACAACAATTAACTGTTCTTCTATATCAAAATCTAATCCATCTAAACTGCTATAGTTCGTATTGAAAATATTAGCTAAGCTATTTGCAAGTGATACTGCATTATTCGGAAAACCAGATGTTGCTTGGAACCAATACGTTTTATTATCATTCGTATTATTCTGTCCACCAAAGGATATTTTAACTTTTCCTCCTTTGCCCTGGACTATTGAGGCAACATTCAAGACAGCGGCTTGTGCAGTTGCGAAGTCTGAACTAAATCCAAGACCGCGAAAATAAGGTGATGCGCTTGCGTCTAATTCTGCAAAGGCAATATCGACAACAACACCTGCATAAGCCCCTTGACCTGCAGGACCTACAGGAAGACCTGATATAGTGGCTACATAGTTAGGATCCCAACTTTCAAGATAGGCTTCATAGTTCAGTGTGCCGAAAATTTTATGAGGGCTAAGAAGACAAAGAACCGCGCAAAATAGTGAGATCATTGTGATATATTTACTTTTCATAAATGTGATACAGCGTAAAATACTCCTTCTTCAAAACAAGGAAAAAACGCTGCTCCTATGTTAAATTGTTAAAAAAGCGGGGATAATTTCCCCCAACACTTACGTGCAATCTCCACTTGGATGACTTCACACGGGTCATATCCCCTCCATCAGCTTCATGAAGCGACGTCCCAAGGCAACTCTACATGCGTCCCTAACTGTCATCTGATTCAAGACTTAAGTTAGCCAACATAGGACTTCAACACATTTTTTCAAGTCCCCTATTGATAGTCATGGACTTTTTCAAGTCAATTTTCTTAAAAGAAATAAATGAGTCAGCAAAACAAATGCAAGAAAAATCATTCAAGCTTAGTATTGTTTTTTAGACACTCAAAATTTGTCATGATAAGGCACCAGAGCACCTGATCTTTTAAACATCCACAGATCTGGCTCTCAAACAGCCTACTCTTGTTTTTCCGACAAGGTAGATGCAACGTTATGTTTTTTAACAACATTCGAAATAAATACATGATAGATCAGGTTATTTAAAAGATGCACTAACAAGACAGCACCTATTCCACATGTATGCTTTTTTCTATCGCAGCACTACATTCCTGATAAAACTTACAATCCCCCATCATCTGTAAAACAGCTGCTGTAGTAGCTTCTGGATTTACAATAGGCATTATGACGCCTACAGCTCCCAAGGCAGACATCTCATCTTGACTACCATCAACTAATTACATGCACTCTGACAATATAAAACATATTTTAGCTCATATTTAAATCCTAATATACAAAAAAAGTCTTGGGACTTATT
>JBAWWQ010000071.1:0-7541 GCA_037146655.1 Chlamydiota bacterium
GAGCCTGACGCTCTAGTGAGAAAAAATACTCCGGATGCTAGATTCGAACTAGCGAAGAGCGGATTAACAGACCCCTTCTTAGAAATACTCTGAACCCATCTGAGTATTTCAGAACGAGTTTTTCCTCTCAAAAAGATTAAGAGTTGATTGAGGTGAATTCAGGAAAATGCCCCTGTTTTCCAGTCAATTTCGGAAAAAATGCGGAAAATTATTGATTTTTCTGTTGTTTAAATACTACAATGTGGCACATGACAGATAGTATAGACATCCAGATCTACGAAACCGATAGCGGTAAAAGTCCCTACTTACAGTGGGAAAACAAGTTGTCGAGGGTCGCTCGTGCCGCAATAACCTCTAGGTTAGATAGAGTGACTCTGGGACTCTTGGGTGACTGCAAAGCTATTCAAGGATTCAAGGGGATTTATGAGCTTAGAATCCACCTGGAATCCGGATATCGCATCTATTTTGGCAAACAAGGTACTAGAATCATCCTGCTACTCACAGGTGGTGATAAAAGAAGTCAAAAAAAGGATATCGAAAAAGCTTATGAGTATTGGCAGGATTATCTAAACTCAAAAGGAGGATAAATAAAATGGGAAGAGCAATCAGTTACAAAAAACATCTTATTGAAAGATTAAAAGACACAAAAGAGGCGGTCGCTTATCTTAATGCAGCGCTAGCTGACGATGATATACGAGTTTTCCTTGTAGCTCTTAGAAATGTCGTTGAAGCTAATGGCGGTATTTCCAATCTTGCAAAAGAAACCGATCTCAATCGAGAAAGCCTCTATAGAACACTCTCTTTACAAGGCAATCCTACTTTAATTAGTTTGTTTTTGATGTTTGATGCTTTAGGCTTAGAACTCCAAGTAAAAGAAGCCGTATAGCGCCTCACGCAACCCTTTCCCCTACAAAGGGAGTGTGAAAAAACCTACAAATTTCTGGCATACCACCTACTGTTATATCCATAGCAAAGCATTAGCTTAATGATAACCTGATATGAAATTTTACCATAAAATCTGATTTTTTAAAAACCCGCTAACCTCTGTTGAATATACTTAAAGGTTATTATCAATTGGGTAAAATTTGTAGAAATTAACATTTTTTGGATTTTTTCAAAAACAATTCTTTCGATGTAAGTATCTATATAAGAAGTTATTAAGAATAGAAAAAAACACTCCGGATGCTAGATTAGAAGTAGCGAAGAGCGGATTAACAGTCACTTTTTTCACGACAGTCTACAACTACATGCAAAAGATAACAGCAATAGGATTAAAAGTTTAAATCTTTTTTGTTTTTGCACTCTGTGGTGGAGATTTGCTGTTCTTTGTGCAAAGGTTAGGAAAAAATGGGGAAAAAGTAATTCTCCCAATATCTTAACAAAGGGATTAGTCAATTTTAGAATAATTGAATTAAAAAAACATTAAACACTAGGGTTTTTCTAGAGTAATATATATGCGCTCAACACCCTTATTCGCACGTTTGCGTCTTAAATTTACGTACCCAACTTCAGCAGTAGATTTCACATGAGTGCCTCCACATGGAACGGTTGCCAACCCTTTTATTCTCCAATAGCGGTGTCTTTTTTCTTGGTTCATGTAACCCGTTTCAATAAGCACATCTGCATCGACAATAGCTTTGAATTCAGATAGTAGCATGGGAAAATACTCTTCAATATTTTCTGATAATAGAAAATCCACTCGAGCCCTATCTTCAGACATATTGGCTCCTACTTTTTCAATTCCCAAATGGTCGATTTCTTCAGGCAAAAGCTCTTCTCCCTGTTTCTTTTTACCGAAATATCTATTCATAAGTATTAAGATAAGTTCACAGGCAAAATGTAAGCGCATTAAACGATATCTTTTAACCCAGTCAATTTCAATATGCACAGGAGTGTTTGGTTGCAATCCATGATGTTCTGGCAAAATATAAGTAATAAAGCGCTTTTCTGGATCTAATTTTGATTCAAGAACTGTGATATTATTTATCTTTACTAGATCGCTTTCTTGGCCACCTGCTTCGGCATAGGCAATAGTATCTTTTAAAATCACAGCATTGCCTTCCACTGAAAGAACCTCAGTGTCTAGCGCTGTTAAGTAGGGATCAACCCAAAATAGAAAATTTGTCATACAGCTACAAAGGCTTAAGTTTTATAAAACAAAGCTAGAATTGATAAAGGTATTTTTATTTTTTAGCAAGCAGTTGCGCCATTAACACCATTATTTGATCTAATTTCGCATCAGTTTGAGCTCTTGCTCGTCTTTCTTCTTCTAATGCTGTTTCTATTTTAGAAAACTTATTTTTCCATGTTGTTTCTTGCATGAGAAGCCTCCCCTCAAGCTCAGTTATGCGTTCAAGACTTTCTTGAACAATGCCATGTGTTTTTGAAGCTATCGTTTGTACTTGCGGGGACTTAGCTATGGATATAACAGGCTCATCCTCTTCTTCTAAAGTGACTGCTTCTTTTTGTGCTTGCTTGATTTTTAAAGCTTCACTTTTTGTGAGTATGGTTATCTTTAACTGCTCCATCCTAAGAATTTCTTTATCTAAAGCGGAAGGAGTATTTGGAATAATGGCTTTTTCTATTTTACTTGGAAGCGTTCCTAAACCGGTCGGTGATTCACAAATAGCTTTTGTGTCACTTCCTTTATTTATTTCCATAAAGGGTACAAGTGCAGAAGGAAGCTTCTCAATCTCTTTTAAGATATCAGCTGGAAGCTCTGCAATTTTAGCCATATGCTGTAAAAAGATCTGATGCAATTGAAGCTCATAAATGGCCTCTTGAAATTTTACACCTGTAGAAGTAGCTCCATTTAAATCATTCCACACATCCATCTGAAGCTTGCTCCATTTCTCTTCTACGCGAGCTTTTACTTGACTTGCTATGTGTGAGAATTGGGCTGACCGCTTGATGTTGCCTTCCCGTTCTCTTTTAGCCATCCATGAATGTACCAAGATTAAAGCTAAACTATCACAGTGATAGGGGTCATAAGCATCTGTGCCGCATGTATGTACATAACGAGCATCTTGCTTAATAAATTCCGCCATATGAGTAACATAACATGCTTGATTTAAAACTTCCCTTTTTTGAGTAAAAGAATCTTCAAATAAAGCTTGTATATGCACCTTGTACTCTAGATGCAAAGATAATCCGTCCCATTGAATCCCTGGAGCATTTTGATTTATGGGGGCGCCTCCTAGTTCAATATGGTAGCTATAATGAACGGTTCCAAGCCCTAACAGTTCTGCTACCCTAAAAATAGGGTTTTCTAACAACTCTTCACTCACTTGTTTAGGAATAAAAAGAGGTAATTTGCGAACATTAATGTCGTTTGCACCATAAGTAGGCGTTGCTGGATACTGCGTTACACAAACTCTTGCTTCTGGATTTGCATACCTATGGAAAGATGATTCTTCACTATTTTTTAAGAATCCTTGGGACAAATCTAGGCTATAAGAAGATTTCTCTTCCAATGCAAGAAGAGATGCTAATTGTTCTTTATAAGCTTTTAGCTCCTGTTCAATATCACTAGCACTGAACTTTTCTTCCTCTCTTTGTGGAGGATCAAAGTAATAGTCTTGAGGCCAATGAGATGCGTGCATAGCTACACGAGGATTTTCACAATGTGTTGTCACTTCGACAAGTGCATCTCTATAGCGCATATCTCTTGCATGCATAGCTACTTCTAATTCTTTTGTAGATCTGGCCTTATAGGCTTCTTTCATCTTAGTAGAGACACTTTCTTGTGTACTTTTGATTTGATCACAAGCTGCTTTAAAAAGAGGTTTTGTAGCTTTGACTTGTTTGACAAATTCCTCTAATTTCTTAAGTTCATCGCTAATGCTTGTAACAAGAGTTGCATTTGGATCATAGGCAATCCCTTTAGCAAGAAGAGCCCTTCTTACTAAGTCATAATCTTTACTTACTGAAATGGCCAACTCAGGACTAAGAGATCCAGGATCAGGCAGTTTTACTTTGAGCTTTATATTAGTAAATTCATAAAGGTATCCATAAAGTGCAGAGGTGGGTACGCGAGGCAGTATAGAAACAAGCTCCTTGGGAGTTTTTCCACTTTCTAAATAGATCCTGCCATTAAATGCGGAAGCATTAGGAAAAGAAAGTAAATGTCCATCGAGAGTTTTTCCAAGTCTAATAAGTTCTTCTTCACCTAAAGCGTGAAGACTACCTGATCTTTTAGGGGCTAAAGTGATCTCTTGCTGTGCTTTTTTTAAAGGTTCTAATGTGATCGATTCAAACCATGAAGTCATCTCAGATCGCAGTGAACTTATCATCCTTTCTAGATGATCAATCGCATGTGCATGAACAAGTCTTGATTCTTTAGTCTCATGAAGTAAAATCTCATGCAGAGACTCTTGAAGTTCAAGATTTCTTTGTATGTAATGATCCACCCTGTCAAAACGATCATCCATATGTTGAAAGTGTTTTCTGACCTCCTCTCTAAAATCCCGAAGCTCCGCAAAAAGAGCTTGTATTGCATTTGCCATGGAGGCTCCTCCATCATCATCCTCTTGATCGCTAAGGATTGTTGAGATGATACTAACCACTGCCAAAGCAATCGCCGCATAAGGGATAACGACAGCTCCTGATATGGCTGACCCAGTCACGGCGGTTCCAGCCGTTGCCACGCTGGATGCTACTGCATTGGATGCTGCGGCATTGATTGTTTGGATGTCTCGTACACTTCCTAAGATCCCTATCATGGAACCGCAGGTTTGAGCCCACTTACCCAGTCCAGGAGAATGGATATTACGTGCAATTGCTCCAAGTTCCTGAGTTGCTTTACCTAATGCCTTCTCTTGAGTAGCCCACTCTTCATCACTCATCTTAAGCAAAAGAGAAGGTTCTTCCATCCCTTGAATCAAGGGAATTAAAATCGGTTTTAGCTTTTCAGGACAATCTTTAAGATCATGTGTTCTTAGAAATTTCTGAGCTTGCTTGAGTTCTTCTTTGGTAAGGTTAATAGAAGAAGTAGTCTCTTGCTCTGAAAAAGCTGCCTCTTGTCGATTGAGCTCTTCTGTAAGTCTGTCGCCTGCTTTATGAGAAGTCTTTGCTTTAGGTTTCGCGGCTGTAGAAGAGCTAGAAGGCTTAGAAGCTTTATTAGATATAACTTCCACAGCTTTAGGTATAGCAGCAGCCCATAAAGCTTCTTCTTGCGCTTCCGGATTAAGAGTAGCAAAAGCTGCACCTGAAAGCTGAACTGCTTTTTCTATGTTATCTTGCGTAAGGCCTACTACATCCATCACCTTTTGAATCGTCTTAGAGGCTGCTTGGCAAACTCCTATAAACACATTGGCAGGCACCTGGAGCATACGAGCAGCATCCACGAGCTCCTCTCTAGTTTCATCAGAAAAAATATCGCTATTTTTTTCAATATACTTACCTAAAACAGCAGCAGCCTTCGTTGCTACCAATATCTCTGCTTTAATCACAGTAGGAATCGGTATAGCTTGAAATGCTCCCATATTTACACCCACATCGATTATCGTATCTCGCCAACCCTCGTGAAATTGCTTAACAGATTTTGCCGCAAACTTTGCAACTTGAGCTCTGCCAGGATTTTCACTAAATAACTTACCCGTTTCTTTTGAAACCACGTAATCTGTAACAGCATTTTCTAAAGAATTCCATAGATCCTCTTGTGAATTATAAGGACGAGTCACATGTGACATAAAAACTCCTTCTGAGTTTTGTACATAAAGTTGATCAACAAGGAGATTGCCTGTAGCTCTTCTTGCTGAAGATGATTTTTCTTTGGTTGTTAATGAAGTAGAAGCTGAATACTTAGGTTGTTTGAAAACGTCAAAATCCCACCTGGATGGGGTCTCTGAAGAGGACTCTCCTCCTCTTGGGAACCTTACCGTGATATCTTCACCCGATTGAATAAAAGACACCTTGTCATCTTTTATTTTTGCATTGCCATTATAAACGCTTTTTGTAGCAGCCGTTACAGACATCTTTCCTAATCTCCACTGCAACTGCTCCGCAAAACTAAAAATAGGAAGTGTTTTAATATTGCTTATTCTTTCGCCAGGATCTAACATGCTTTGCCCCAGTAAACAACTCTCAAGAATAACTTGAGCTCCAGGAGCAAACTTATCTAAGGGCCAATGATCTGCAATCGAAGCGTTCGATGTGTGAGAAGCGTCTCTACTAAAAATAATTCCATCAGCATTCCCATGAAGACTAATCCATAGGTGAGAGATATTTGTCTGTTTTGCAAGAATCTTGTCGAGCTCTTCAGGTGAAGAGATTCTTTCTACAACAAATTTGCGCCCTTGAGCAACCTCTCTAACAGCTTTATGACATAGAAGTTCATGAGTCACGGCATTAGAATCTAGCTTAGGAAGGATGTATACAACCGTTTCACTTCCTTGACTTAAAGCCGCTTCTCTTCTTAAATCTGCTTCATTGACGACTGAAGCCGCTAGGTAAGCAGAGGGAATAGCTAGAGCACCTGTAGCCACCGCTTTTAAAGAAGGAAAACATCTAAACACTGCCATCACGCCTAAAGCTGTAGAACCCGCCCCCATAATTCCAAGCGTGAGAAGATGATCACTAAGACATTGTACTTTCTCAACTGTTTCTTCCATGGTAGGCAAAGCCTCTACACATGACTCTACAAACTCCCCTACACGATCAAGTGGAGAAGGATTAGAACTAGGTTCAGAATAATGCGCTGCAGTATCCGAAGATACACGTTTAATAAAAGAAGTCATTTTTGATTAAAAAGTAAAAAATAAAGAAAAAACATAAACCATTTAAATAAATTAAGTAAATGCAATTAACTTATTTAATTTGTGCTAAAGATATTTATTATCAATCGCCGATTGTAAACGATTTTCATCATATACAACACGGCCAATATAATTTTTGTATTTCATCATGTATCTGTACATAGTAGCGAGTTTTTCCGTCTTTATCCTTACGTTCTTTAATCGATGCCATACAATCCTCTAAAGTTTAAAAAGGCTTAAAGCAAGTGGCAATAATCAACAACAGGAGATCATTAATCTCCTTATTTAAACGCATTTTTATCTATGAAACTTGTGAAAACAAATTGGAAATTCCCCACTTTTCCCCCACTAGCTATGAACAATACACGTTTTAGGCTAACCTAAAGCACTCATGCTTGTTTTGTTGTTTATTACTAATTGTTGTGGAAAGGTGTAAAAAAATTGGGGAAAATCCACTGTAGAAAACAAAAAAGCACCTACAACTTTCATTGTAAGTGCCTAACTATAAAATACTCTGGATGCTAGATTCGAACTAGCGAAGAGCGGATTAACAGACTCTAGGAGATTAACAGCCCGCAACAAAGTACAAAAGATAACAACTACAGAATTAAATGTTTAGAGATTTCTATTTTTTGCTGATTATTGCTACTTATTATTAATTTTTGTATCCAAGTGTGCCGAGAGTATGCCAAAAGGCTTTTAATACCTTGGTATTTTTTAGGTGGTTTTATCTATGAAAATAGAAACAGCTAGACGGCTTAACAACCATCGATTGGAATCACTTAT
>JBAWWQ010000072.1:0-7529 GCA_037146655.1 Chlamydiota bacterium
AAGATAAACTTAGTTTTCCTAAAAACAAAAACAGCACCGGCAGCAATATGTAAAATAGGTTTTATAATTTTTCGATCCATAAAAAAAATAGATCGATAGAACCTTTTATAAATCCAGTATGTGCCAAAAGATTCATCTAAAATCTTCTTATATTTTTTAGGAGATACCTCAGAAAAAAGAACCATTTTTGCTAACACTCTTGGCAAATCTCTATAAAGCAGTTTGTTTATAAAAAAACAAAACCCTTCTTTTGTAAGAAGATTTTCTTCTGCAAGATCTTCATAAAACCCCTTAGGAAATAAAATGCAACTATCTAATGCATGATATCGTGGTGAAACAAGAGATCTTCCCGCCACAGAAACTTTTCCTAAAAATACAAAAGGTCCTTTATATTTTAGCGCAATTCTAGCTCCAATATCTAAGTGAGCACACTCTTTCCCATATTTTACAAAAAGAGTTTCTGGCAGCGCTTTCATCCTATCTAAAATAAGTGATGACAAAAACCCCAAACCACAAAATTTGAAAAAGAGCTCACCTTCAGCAAAAATTTGATTTTCAGAAGGAAGAAAAGAAGAAAATCTGCTTGCAAGGCAGTGGTTTTTAAAACAAAAGTGATTTAAGCAGATCATTGTAGGCTTATAGAAATCGATAGTATCTAAAATAACCTTTATACTCTCTGGCATAAGAAGGTCATCATCTGAAAAGAAAAACACATAATCCCCGAATGCGTTATTTAAACAATTCACAATATTTGCATCAATGCCTTGATTGTGACTAAATCGACAAAGCTTTATCCTAGGATAAAGACTTTGATACTTAGCTACCACTTCAATAGTATTATCTTGCGATCCATTATCGCTAATCACAAGGTCCACTCTCGATGTCATTTGAGGAATAATAGACTCAAGTGTTTCTATAAGAAATGCAGCACGATTATAGGTAGGAATAGCTATCGTAAGTGTTTGAACCATCTTCTATATATCCATCGCATTCCTAATACTAAAGGAGCTGGGGTTATGATTAAAGGGACAATTTTGCACCAAAAACTACCAAAAAAACTGTAATGTCTAAAACTTAAAAAAAATATTTTCCACAAGGTTCTAACTGAAGCAAAATGACATTTTAGAGTAACAAGCTGCCAAAAATGATATTTATGCAAAATAGTATTTCGCACATGTTTAACCACTTTATCTTGGCAAAAAAACTCAATTCCTATCTTTTTATAAGCAATCACATCAATCTCATAGCGTCTATACGCACCATAATCGACAGAAAAACTTTCATTATCAGCTCTATAAGCCACACATTTTTTCACAGTAAAATACCAATAAGGATCTGTTCTTAACATACTTAAAAAAAGATAAAGATGATGATACCCCAAAAAAGGCTCATATCCCCCTTTTTGTTTTGCTATGTTCCATTTAGCGCGATCAATAATATGAGCCGACCAATACCCAAACCAACCCCCAAGAGCCTGAAAACATTCTTTTGCTTCTTGAAACAACCTTGAGGTTTGCAAGCTATGTGAATACCGTATTTTTTTCTTCTCTTTTAAATATCGATCATACCCTTCTACATTTACACTAATACCAGTAATTTCTGAGTAAAGTTGTAAAATCTCCATGACATGACCAATAGCCCCTGGCTCTAAACAATCATCATCTGTCATAAGCCAGCAATACTTTCCTGTCGCCAGCTCTACTGTATGCAATAAATTTCGACCACATTCTACAGGACTATCCCATCTATAATAACGAATCTGAGGATATTTTTTGCAAAGGGCCTCCATATAAATTTGAGTACCATCTAAAGAACAATTATCACTCACAATAATTTCTACTTTAGAACTTTGCGATAAAATAGTCTCCAGAGTTGCAGCAAGTAATTGGCTACGATTATAAGTAGGAATACAAAAAGAGAGTGGATACATAATCCTATAGGCAGTAAAAATTTCTATTAATATATGCCTTTAAGAAAAGGCTTATTTTATCCGAATAATAAGCATCGTAAAATCATCTTCTTTATTGTCAGCTGTTTCTTCAAATTTTTCTACAACAGAAATAATTTTTTGTGACAGCCCTTTGATTGGTAGATGACAATACTGTTCAACCGTGTCTATAAATCTTTTTTTCCCAAATAGTTGATTTTGAGAGTTATGGGTTTCTGTCACACCATCGGTAATTAAAATCAAAGTATCCCCTGATTCAAACTCTATATTTTCAATGGTGGGCTCAATAGTCTCCAATACACCTAAAGCAATCCCTGGAGTACTCAATTCTTTAAACAGTTTGTTTTTTCTAAAAACAAACCCTAATGGATGTCCACAACTACTATAACTCAGTCGTTTTGTCTTATAATTATAAGATCCTATCCATGTTGTTACAAACACCTTAGTATCTACACTATCTTTATAAAAGATTGCATTGGATTGGGTGATAATTTGGTGCAAATTATTCAATATAGCACCAAGACTTCTTAAAATACTTCTCATAGTTAAAGCATACAAGCATCCAAAAACCCCATGTCCTGATGTGTCTGCCATAATCAAAAATATTTCATCTTGGTTTACAGGGTTCACAAAAAAATCATAGAAATCCCCGCCAACTTCCTTTGCAGGAATCACAACTGATTCAAACTCTAATTCAGAAATTTCTAAAAGATGCGTTGGAACAAGTGATTTTTGAACCTCTTGCCCTATAAAGAGCTCTTTTTTCAACCTCTCATTTTGAATGGTTTTTACTTCTATTTGATGTAGATGGTCCACAACATCTTCTATCGTTTTATTAAATATCTCTCCCACATGATTGATTTCAAAGCCATACCAACTACTTTGATACCTAGCCTCTAATCTATGCGACCCTACCTCTTTCATCACATAACATAGTTGTTTTAATGGATCCCCGATAAAACAAGTTAAAAGTAAAGTGCCCAAACCTCCAAAAACAATAATACAAACAAGCAAAATTGTGATTTGATAAAAAAGTCTTTTTAAATAAACCCCTTCTTCATATGGTCTTATCGTAATTAAAATACTAAAAGGATTATCAACCATATTTAAAACTATTGCATATACCTTTTTAGAACCCTCCTTATACTGATAAATATCTTCCATATTAGGTATTTTTTCTAAAAAAAGCATCTCTTGTTGCTTATTTGCAACCTCTTGGAATTGCACTGTTTTACCAACAAGCAGAGGATCTTGACTCACAAAAATCCGAGAATTTTTATTCATTAATAAAGCTATTTGATATCCTCCCATATAACCCTGTGATCTTGTGAGATACCTCATAAGTAACTCTGTAGATATACAGAAATTCAGAGTTTGAAGCACCTGTCCTTGTCCATCACGATTCACAACTCTTGTCAACATAAGGCTAGGATCTGAAGTGTCTATTCCTATCAAAAAAACTTTTGCGTCATTATTTTTAAGCTCTGGAGCAAAAAATGCCTCTTTAAAAGCTAAAGTATCTTGGCACTGGCCAGAAGATAGTATACATTTTACATTGTCTTGATCTATCCTTTCTAAAAAAATAACCTGCTTAACAGGTCTAAAATTAGAGGTTTCTTCTAAAAATCTTTTGAATCCATTAACCGATAATTTGTTTTCAAAAAAATTAGAAGCTTCTAAGGATAAAAGATCTAGGATTTGCAACTCTTTTTCTATAAGCTCATAAAATGTTAAATCCTCTATTTCGGATACAATCTGAAGAATCTTTCCATCCTGAGCTTTCTTAGCTTCAATATCGTAACGGTACATCACCGCGCAATACACAAGTAACGGAGTGACTAAAAAAATCAAAGTAATCACAAAGACTCTTAAAGGTAAAGACCCTCCAACCTCTTGAGGCAAAGGTTTTTTTGAATCCTTGAACTGCAAAGGTGAATCTGTCATACTCGTGACCATCAGTATATAAATTCCTATAATGTTATGTTACCACTTCAAATTAAGAGTTTACAACACTCAATTGTTAAACATTGTGTAAAACTTCGAGAAAATGGTCATTATCGTGAGCAGCAACGCTCTTTATTGATTACAGGCAAGAAACAAATCTTGGAACTCCCTTCAAATATTCCCCTTATTAATTTATTTTGTTTAGAAGGTCACACTCCTATTAGATCTGCAAACAACCACTATAGTGTATCTGACCCTATTTTAAAAAAAATCAGTGGTCTTTTAGCTCCAGAGCCTTATGTAGCAGAAATTGGTTTGCCTATGCCAAAAACCCAAAAACTTGAGCGTCTTTTAATCTGTGACAAAGTTTCAGATCCAGGCAATTTAGGCACTTTATTAAGAACAGCCCTCAGCTTTAATTTTGATGCTGTTTTTCTGCTTGAAGGCTGTGTTGATCCCTTTAATGATAAAGTTATCCGAGCAGCTAAAGGAGCTCTTTTTCATCTTCCTCTTTTTATAGGTAATTGGCAGCAGCTGCTATCTCTTCAAATCCAGTACAATTTAAATCTGTATCAAGCTGATTTAGAAGGGCCTTCCTTATTAGACCAATCTATTTTACTCCCCTTTGGCTTAATTCTTGGTAATGAATCTCATGGTACATCAAAAGAAGCTAAAGAGCATGCTGCAAGTATCTCTATCCCGATATCACCTTCAATGGATTCACTTAATGTGGCTATTGCAGGCGGTGTTTTAATGTTTAATATGAGCATGTTATGTCAAAAATCGATCACCACCTAAACTTAGAAGAAGATTTCTTCTCTAAGGATCGCAAGTCTCATAAAAATGAGCGTAAGCAACTTACAGCTCAAGATAGATCAAAATACAAAAAAACAGATCAAAAACAGCTGGAAAAACAAAAAAATCTTAAACAAGATAGCTTTGAATCTTCCCATTTAAAAAAAGGAAGAGTGATCTCTATTTCAATTGAAGGAATGCTTGTTGACTGTGACAAAGTCCAATATATCTGTTCCTTAAAAGGTCTTTTAAAAAAAGAGCGAACAGAGAAAAAAAATCTCATCGCTGTGGGTGATTTTGTGTTATTCGAAATCGCATCTCACAATCGCGGTGTGATTGCTCATATAGAACCTCGTTACTCCATCTTATCTAGAGCAGATAATTTACATAGAAATAAAGAACAGCTCCTAGCTGTTAATATAGATCAGCTTTTTATTGTAGTTTCTGTGATTATGCCAAGACTCAAACCCTCTCTTGTTGATCGCTATATTATAGCTGCCCATCAAGGTAATATTCACCCTGTAATTGTAGTGAATAAAATTGATCTCCTTTCAAATCCTCCTGAAAACCTCGACACCGAAACTTTTAAACAAGAAGTTTCTCTATATCAAGAATTTATAGGAATTTATCAAAAACTTAGCATCCCTATTATTGAAATTAGTGCAGCAAATGAAGACGGATTAGATCCAATAAAAGCACTGATGAAAGGTAAAGCTTCTGTGTTTTCTGGACAATCTGGTGTGGGGAAAACAACTATTTTAAATAAGCTATTAGGCACTGAGTTAAAAACGGCCGATGTTGTGACTAAAACTTATAAAGGAGCCCATACAACAACAATGGCACAACTACTACCTTTAGAAGGTTCAGGTTTTTGTATTGATACACCTGGAATTAAAAGTTTTGGAATTTGGAAAAATGATCCCAAAGATTTACAATATTATTTTTCTGAATTTATCCCATTTTCTTCTAAGTGCAAGTATCCCAATTGCATGCATCTTGAAGAGCCTGAATGTAGCGTCAAACAGGCTGTAGAAAATGGAGAAATCTCTCTTTTGCGTTATGCATCTTATCATGATCTTATGACGCTTGCAGAAGATGATTATCGCTAACTATTTACTTTCTCTAATTCACATGTCAAATAACTATGTGCATGTAGATCATTTTGTATAGTATCCCATATATGATATGGAATAGTAACAACTTTCACTCCATCCTTATTCTTCATGATATAATCCCTCAATAAAGTTTGCGCATCCGAATAGAGTTGCCCATCTGTATTAACTAAAAAGTGAGTAGGACCATCAAATTCCACAACTATTTTCTTAGTACTATCATAAAAATCAGGAATGTGACCAGAATTTTCCAATGCAATTGATTTTTGAAATTGATATCCAGTAACCCGGCTTAACCATATTCCGACAGATCTCTCCTTCGCAGATAAAGGGCTCTCATTGATGAACTTAAATTGCTTAAAACGAGCCAAGCCTCCCACTGAAATTTTCCTATCATAGACATGAGCTGCTTGCACAAATCGAATAAGATCCTTATCTTGCAAACAAGCATCAACTGAGAGTCGACTATCAGCCATTATGGTTTTTACAAAACTTTCAAATTGATTATCAGAAGTAACTGCTTTATAAACAGCATACTGCCATAATATAGTGGTTATTTGACTTATAGAATAGGGTACATTTTCCATCCTTTGTTTATTTATAACATTTGATAAATCAGAAAAAACCCTATCATTCATGATATTTAAAGATATAAAAGCTTTTAATATCATAATTATATCATGCGGCATCAAAACGGTTAATAATATTGCCATATTATAGCTCATAATCTGAGGAATAAATATCTCTTCAAACAACTTTGTGTCCCGATACCCCATCTGACTAAATGCACACATGAGTCTCATAAATGTTTTTATATCTAACCTAACGATTTGACCTTGATTGTCTGTTAGACATTGACTAATTGCTCTATAGCTTGCTAATTTTTGCGTTGAACAGGGCCCTACTGACTGCATATATACAATTAAAGCCTCAACTGGAAGGGGCTTTTGCTCTGTTAATTTTAATAGATCTTCCGGTATAGGACTAGGCGTAAACGAAAAAGACCTTACAGGTGTAGGCAACAAAGGACTTGGAAAAAAATGAGCACTTCCAGGTGATGTCGAAACAGTGGTTACACTTGGAGGCGTTCTTGGAAGTTCTACATACATTGGAGATTGACAAACAGTTTTATAACCATGCGATGTTAAGGTAGGACTCTGATAACCACCTACCATAAAAGGATTAAAAACCATCCCCATGGGAGGAGTAAAAGAACTACCTACAGATGTCAATAAAAGAGGTGGACTATGATATACAGCCCCTATCTGATGGTGACTCGTAGGAGGCATAAAGGCCCCTGTTGCATGCTGTCTCAATCCTGACTGATTTGTAAATTGAACTGGATTCGTGCTTAAAACAGGTTTAAAAGGAGTAGTTTCTTGATGCACCAATCTTGTCTGGCCTACCGATGAGCTAGGAATAAACTCTACTGCATTTGGATTCAGGCTTGAAACCGTTTTAAAAGGAGAAGTCTCCTTATGAACAAATCTTGTTTTGTCAAAGCCTGGATTAGGAACAAATTCTACTGCATTTGGATTAAACCCAGCAAATGCACTAGCCTTTATTTTAAGAGCTGCAATATCAGTGACACTTGTTTGAGCATTAAGACTGCTTACGGCCTGCGATTGTCCACTAGTCTCCCTAATAGGGATAGATGTAGAATCATTATTGTTTACAACTGACATTACAAAACCTCGATATTAATTATTAATTCATAAACTATTATATCA
>JBAWWQ010000073.1:0-7527 GCA_037146655.1 Chlamydiota bacterium
GGAGAAGATGGTCTTAAATTAAGAACAAAATGGTTAGGAGATTTAACAGTTCAGGATCAAGCAAAATTAGAAGAAGATTTTGAGCTTGCTTATGACTTGGCAGAACAAGAGGTCGCTAAGTATAGGAAAAAAAATGGGTCAAAAAATAAGGATCATAATGTGGAATTATCAGTTGAGAAAAAAAAAGAAATTTCTGAAAAAAAACTAAAGGTAGTTGTTAAACTTTATATTGATCAAATCACTCAGAATAATATCCTTACTTTAAAAAAACTTTTTTTAGACTCTCCTGGTCATGTATGTATAGATTTAGATTTTTATTCAGAACAAGAGCAGCTTCTTGGGCAGATTGTAGTCAATCAAGAATGGGGAGTTCGTTTTGATAGTCAACTAGAAAGAATGTTGAAAAACTTTTCTTTTGTTAAGTCGGTGCAGCTAACAAGCATTGAATGAACATTTGACAAAATCCTTAAGATACATTAACTTAGATCATTTACAATAATCATTGTCAAGTAAGACAAGGTCCATTTGGAATAACTCAGGTGGAGATTGTATATAAGTGTTATGGGGGATCAATCCCTCTCTTTTTAATAATTTAACAAAGGAGCAGCGTTTCCTCCTCGATTTAAAAACGAGGTTTCCACGCTGTCAAATAGGATGATAAAAACAGTCGCAATCAGTTTTTTTTCTGTTTTTTTAGCTGTAACATCTATTGCGGTAGCTAAGTCAGAAACGTCTAAATTAGAAAGGGTGGTAAAAGCAAAAACGGCTCATGATTTTTATAATGACATTCTGAATTCTTATCAGAAGCAAGATTGGAAAGGGGTTGTTTTTCATGCAAAACAATTGTTAACAACTTATGCAGAGTCTCCATTTAATGCTGAAGCTTTTTATTATAAGGGTGTTGCGTATTACAATTTAAAAGACTATGACATAGCTAATGAAGCATTCACAAAATATCTGCGTAATGAAACAACTCCTAAATTTTTTGAAGATGCTATTGAATTCAAATTTCGTATAGCGGAAAGATTTTATGAAGGGGCTCGTATTCATTTATTGGGATTTGAAAAACTTCCCAAAGTGTTTTCTTCTAAAGAAGAAGCGTTAGCGATATATGAAGAAATTATTACAACCCTCCCTAGACACGATTTAACTGCAAAATCTTTATATAAAAAAGGGTGTATTCTTTGTGATATTAATGATTATAAATTAAGTGTTGAAGCATTTCAAACGCTTATCAGACGCTTTCCCAAGCATTATTTAGCTCCTGAAGGATTTTTAGGAATTCAAAAAGTTTATTTAAAGCAGTGTGAAGAAGAATTTCCAGATCCTGATATTTTGCAGTTAGCAGATATTAACTTGCAAAAATTTAAAGAGCATTTTCCTGGGGAACCTCGAGCAGAAGAAGTAAAAAATATGCTTATTCAAATGGAAGATCGTTTTGCAAAAGATCTTTTTGAAACGGGAAATTTTTACGAAAGAACGAAAAAAGAGGATGCTGCTATCATGTATTATACAAGTGTTCTTGCTCAATACCCTCATTCTACGTATGCAGATAAATCACAAAAATCTTTAGAAAAACTCCAACGTAAAAAAATGATAGACTCCACTAAAAATTCTAAAAAAACCAAAAAGTAGGTATAAGTGTATGGATAGAGATATAAATATTACGGCTCACCTACGTAACAAAAAAACAAATAGCATCGTTAAAATTTTAGAAAAAAACAAGGTGGTCTTACTACTTATTGGAATTCCTTTATTTGTTTTATGGTGTTTGTGCTTTAAAATTATATCGCCTGGTTATGTAGGTGTTATAGTTGATCTTTTAGGTAATAAAAAAGGTGTGGAGGAGAAGCCTCTTCATGTAGGGATGCATTGGATAGCACCTTGGAAAAAAATTTATAATTTCCCTATTTTTGAACAAAACGATACATGGCAGGGTCAAGAAGCTTTCTTTTTTCAAACGTCAGAGGGGTTGAATGTAGAAGCTGAACTTGGGATTACTTTTCACTTAGAACCTGAATGTATCCCCATGATTTTTCAAAGATATAGACGAGGAATGAAAGAAATTACCCATATTTTTATTCGCAACTACATTCGTGATGCGATTAATAATGAGGCTGGTCATTTAAAAATTGAAGAAATTTATTCTAATAAAAAAACAGAATTTCTTTTGAATGTGCAAAACAGGGTAAAAACGGATTTGCTTGAGCTGGGGATTAGTATTAGTCGTATTTATCTCATTAATCAGCTTCATTTTCCTCAGTCTGTTGTAGATGCTTTAAATTCAAAAATTGCTGCTATACAAAGAGCTGAGCAGAGGGAAAATGAGTTGAGAGAAGCTGAGGCAGAAGCGAAAAAGAGAATTGCTAAAATTCAAGGGGAAGCTAAATGCGCTTTAATCGAAGCTGAAGCAGAAGCTCGATCTAATGAGCTTGTTGCTAAATCTGTTACAGATGAGTTAATTCGTTGGGAAGCTTTGCAAAAATGGGATGGTAAACTTCCTCAAGTCACAGGTCAGTCTGTCCCTTTTATAGATTTAAAAAATTAGTGACTTTATTATGAGCCGTGTAGGCTATTTGATTTATGGGATACTTGTGATAGCTTGTAGCTCTTGTGGGTATCGTTTTTCTCAGCACTCTAGTCAGTCTATTACATGTGTTAGTGTCCCTTATATTAAGGGGGATATAGATGGTAGACTGACTTCTAAGGTTATTCAAGTATTAAGCACATCTTCTAAATGGCGTTATACCCAAGGAAATGCAGATTTGATTTTGGAAGCTGAAATTCTTAAAAATCAGAGTGATTATATTGGCTATCAATATGATCATTTAGAATCTGGGGCTTTGATTGATCGATTGGTTCCTAGTGAAGGAAGAAAAAAAGTTTTAGTAAAATTACAAATAGTTAATAGTCATACTCGTCAAGTGCTGTATGGTCCTTATGAAATTGAAGGAAATGCAGATTATGATTTTGTTAATTCCGATACTTATACAGATTTAGCTTTTGTAGATAGTTTAGGCAAAACCTATGCAGTTTTACCATTTTCTTTAGGTCAGCTCGATGCTCAACAGGGGGCTATAGATGCTGCGCTTGATGGGGCATATCAACAAATAGCAGAAAAAATTCTTGTTGGGTTACAAAATTTATAAATTTTTTTTAGACAAAAGTGGAAAAAAACAGAAAGGTCGCTGTACATTGGGTTGAAACTGATTATGGACTAATATGGATGATAAAGCCATTTTTGACGCAGAGATACTGCATTTACCATCGATGTTACGTTGGATTAGAGACAAACTAAGAGAACTTCCTATTACAGCTTCTGATAAGAATAAATTAGAGATAGTCTCTGAAGAAATTCTTGTGAATATTATCCGTTATGCCTACCAAGAGAAAATAGGGAAAATTGAAATTTTATGGGCAGAAAAAAAACCTTTGGTCCATATCAGGTTTAAAGATTTTGGCTCTCCATTTAACCCCTTAGTGAATGAAAAACCCCCCATTAAAAGCCTTTCTATGGATTCTAAAGATATTGGAGGGTTAGGTATTTTTTTTATTAAAAATCTGGTTGATAAAATTGAATATCGCCATGAAAACGGTGCAAATATCCTTACTGTTACAAAAAAAATTGCTTAATTGTACAGCTTCAAGCGTTCTAGTAAAACTTCAAGTTCTATGCTTAAGATTATGCCTGATTTTTATCAATTGAAGAGATGATAGCTTCTGTATCAATAACTTCAGAAAGAAAAAACCGCAGAATTCTTAAAACAAATTTAGGTGTATTATAAACACCAGAGGTTGAGAACCCAAGCTCTAAATGAGCTCTATCAGAGTGCATTAAAGCGATAAGTGTTAATGTACAAGGTATTTCATTAATTACTTGAGGCGCAATCCATACAACAAACTGATGATTAAACAGTGTTACTTTATCTGGAGTTTCTAGCACATGAAAATAATGAGGAAACTGATCTTGATTTTCATCTGATTCCAATTCTTCTTGATTCAATAATCCCATTTTATCTAAAAGCTTGAGATCAACATCTAAGATGCCATCAGGTATCCATTGTGGTAGGTTTTTCATAAATTCATTATAAAATTCTTCCAATTGGATGGGATCCACCATGGGATAAGCCTCCTTCGTTGCTTTGATATCCAAATGTCTCACACAAGTTGTGTCCTTATTTCATTACTTAGACAAGTTAGTTTTTTTTTTAAAGTAGTCTTTTATATTTTGGTGTTTTTTAATTTTTTAGAGTCTAGTTTTATGAAATTCTTGCATAGCTAAAATAATGTGTTAAAATGATATCAAGTCTTATAAGATTATGAGTATGCGCTATTTAATTTATCCTCTTTTTTTTGTAGTTTCGTCTCTTCACGCAGCACCACTGACGATTTCTGTTTCTGCGGCTTCAGCTATTTTAATTAATGCAAATAACGGAAAAATTCTTTTTGAAAAGCAAGCGGATCAGAAACACTTTCCTGCAAGCACTACAAAAATGGCAACATGCCTGTTTGCTTTAAAAAAAAACGCCAACCTTGAAGAGTCAGTAAAATGTTCTTTAGATTGTTTATTAAAAATTCCTCAAAAATTAAAAATTGCACATCAGTATCAAGACCCACCATATAGATTGGAACCCGATGGTAAAGGTTATGGAATCTATCCTGGAGAAATTTTATCTTTAAAGGATTTGATGTATGGGATGATGCTTCATTCTGCAAATGATGCAAGTAATGTCATCGCCTATCATTTATCAGGTGGGGATATTAACCGTTATATGGAAGAGGTTAATGAATATCTTAAATCAATCGGCTGCTTAAATACACAATTTTATAACCCACATGGTCTGCACTATCCTAAACATGTTTCAACTGCAAGAGATTTAGCAAGGCTTGCTCAAGAAGCTATACAAACCCCTGAATTCTTAGAGATTATTCAAACTGTTAGTTATGAAAGACCTAAAACTAATAAGCAGCCAGAAAGGGTTGTGTGGACATCTAATCGTCTTTTGAAAAAAGGTCCTTTTTATTATCCAAAAGCATTTGGTATTAAATTAGGATACCATGCTGCTGGTGGGGGGTGTTTTGTGGGCGCTGCAAAAGATGGTGATAGGGTGCTTATATCTGTTGTACTTCACTGCGTAAATGCTGCAGAAGCTTTTAAAGATACTATCAGAATGTTTGACGCAGCTTTTTTGGAAAAGATTTTAGTAAGACAGCTTATTAATCACGAAGAAAGCTTATTTGTAAAAGCTGTTAAAGAAGGAGCCGGACCCCTGCAGGCAAAACTTCAAGAAGATTTATCTATTCAGTTTTTCCCTTCGGAAGAGGAGGAGGTAAAACCTGAGTTATGTTGGCTACCACTTAAAGCTCCCATTAAAAAGGGGGATAAAGTTGGGGTTGTTTATGTTAAAACCATGGAAAATAAAACAATTAAGACAGCATCAATTTATGCAATCAAGGATGTAAAAGTAGCATGGCATTATCGTTATTATCATGTTGTTAAAAATATGATTATGTGTATTAATTTATACACATTTATTTGTATATTAGGGATATGGGTATTTTGGAAAAAATATTTAGTTGCTCGATATAGAGCTGTTTTTTAAACAAGATAAATCAGTCGAAATAATTGCAGAAATTCTTCAAGAGAAAGATTTTCAGGACGGACTTTTTCATTAAGCGATAATGTATGTAGAGCAGCTTGGAGCTTTTCTTTATCGATATATTCTTTCAAGCTAGTGACAAGCATTTTTCTTCTTGTAGCAAAAGACTTTCTTACAAAACTAGAAAATAAAGAAGGATCAATATCTTCTGGTAGAGGTTTTAGCTTGCATTCTACAACAGCTGAGGTGACTTTAGGTTGTGGATAAAAACAACCAGGACTAACAGAAAATAAAAGTTTTGGCTGGCTATAAAACTGGGTAAAAAGAGAAAAGCTACTATAGGTTTTACAATCCTTTTTCGAAACCATCCTCTCTGCGACTTCTTTTTGAACCATAACAATAATCGTTTCTAACCACTGACCTAGAGGAAGGATTTTTGCAAAAATAGGGGCTGTTAGATGATAAGGTAAATTAGAAATAATCTTAGCCTTTTTTGTGGGCTGTAGATGTTTTTTTAAAGTGTCAAGTAGAGGGAACTCTAAAATATCGTCTTGAAAAATTTTTAAGGAGTTTGTAGGTGTTTGTAGTCTCTCAAGTGCTTTAGCAAATACACGATCTTTTTCAATCGCAATGACTGTAATAGGGTGAGCTAGCAAAGCTTCTGTCAAAACACCCGGTCCTGGCCCTATTTCAATCACAACATCACCAGGTTGCAAATCCGCTGCATCTATGATTTTTTTTAAAATATTGCCGTCGATAAGAAAATTTTGAGAAAGATGACGGCTAGGTTTATGACCTATAGATTCTAGAAAACGGAAAAGGTGATTGGGTTGAAAAAGACTCATTTAACAATAAAGGGCTGGTAATCTTCTGGAAGAAGTTGTTTAAAGGCATCTCCACTTAAGCCAAACTTTTTGTAAAGTTTTTGTTTGTAGGCTTCGCGTTCTTTTTGGGCAGCGTCATTTAATAATTGATTTTCTAGTTCTTGATAAAGCGTATTAAATGAGGTTGTTTCTTTGACAGTATGAGACTTTAAGTAAAAAATCCTATGTACGCTGCTGTGATCAATTCTGCTAATTTGTGTAATAGGAGAGCTGAATTCATTGGTTGTTAGCTTTGTTAAAATAGACTTGTGCTCTTCAGACAGGCTTTTATTATCTACAACAAATTCTTTTGATAAATTAATTGATACAGACTTGTCTTGAACTTCAGGAAGATGTTGTAAATTGTCGCATAAAGAGGCTAGTTTCATGGAAGGTAGCTTTAAATGCGTATAAACTTGATCGATTAAAGATTGACATGCTTGAGGTTCTTTTCCTCGAATAGAGACAACTTGATAAGTCCACTCTTCTTTAGGAGGGTTTTTAGTGACGTAGGCTATGTATTCTTTCTTTAACATTTCTGGAGTGACACTTAGTTGGGCTTTTGAATAAATTTTCATCCCTTGAAGTTGTTTAACAAGAAGCTCAGATTGGATCATTTTCCTGACTTCTTCATACTCAAGATTGAGTTTATTAAGATTAGTGATGATATTTGGTCCAAACCGTTTTTCCATTTCTTCACGGACATCGCCATCACTAATTTTAATCTCTTTTGCTTCGCCATCTGCTAAGGTGAGTTCATGAAAAACCATGTCTTCAAAAGTAGGCTTCCATTGAGAAGAGTAGAATTGAAAAAGCCTTACAGGAGAGTTTTTTGTTTCCGGAAAATGTTCGTAAATAATTAAATCCATTTTTTTAACGACATCCATTAAAGAAATGATTTTTCCATTAATGCGAATTAGGGGCCGATTGTTAATGACAAAAGAAGGCGCCGCAGGGGCTATTGGATTAGGAGTTTCAAGAGCTGGTTGAGAAAACCCAAAACAAGTCGAGATACATAAAAAAGAAGATAAAAATATAGCTATAATGGTCATTGCCTTAAAATC
>JBAWWQ010000074.1:0-7506 GCA_037146655.1 Chlamydiota bacterium
ATTATAAATTGTAGTTATAATAATTTGCAATTTTTGCCAATTTTAATAAATATGCCTTCTTTAGAACGTTTATCATGCAATAACAATTTATTGACATTTTTGCCTTCTTTAATAAATTTGCCTTCTTTAATAAATTTGCCTTCTTTAATAGAATTGGGTTGTATTAATAATAAATTGACTTCTTTGCCTCATTTTAATGACTCTTTGAAAAAAATAGTTGTAGGAATCTCGAGAATAGATATCCTTACCTCAAGTTGCATTTCAATATAAGGTGTCTATATGTTTAAAAATTTAAAACGTATTGCTGTAACAGGTGGAGCTGGTCAAATTGCTTATAGCCTACTGTTTCGTTTAGCTAGTGGGGAGCTTTTTGGGAAAGATCAACCTATAGCCCTGCATTTATTAGAGCTTCCTGATGCTCTCAAGTGGTTAGAGGGAGTGGTTATGGAGTTAGATGATTGTAGCTTTCCTTTATTGCAAGAAATTCATATTGGATCAGATCCTCATCAGGTGTTTAAAGGGGTCGATCTGGCGTTACTTGTAGGGGCAAAACCTAGAGGGCCTGGTATGGAAAGAAAAGATCTTCTTATAGAAAATGGGAAGATTTTTATTGAACAGGGTAGAGCTTTAAATGGTGTAGCTAAAAATGCAAAAATACTTGTAGTGGGCAATCCTTGTAACACAAATTGTTTGATTGCGATGCATTATGCGGATAAATTGGATAAAAAGCAGTTTTTTGCTATGACACGGCTTGATGAAAATCGAGCTAGAGCTCAGCTTGCAAAAAAAGGAGGTGTCTTAATCCAAGATGTGCATAACGTGTGCATTTGGGGTAATCACTCTTCTACACAAGTTCCAGATGCTTTACATGCAACTATTAAAAATCGTGCTATTAAGGATGTTATTCAGGATAAGAATTGGCTAGAGAAAGATTTTATTTCGATTGTGCAAAAAAGAGGAGCGGAAGTGATAGCAGCTAGAGGTAAATCATCGGCGGCTTCCGCAGCAAATGCAATTATTGATACGGTTAAAGCTCTTTATGAGCCAACTCCTAAGGGAAGTTGGTATAGTGTTGCGCTATCATCAGATGGGAATTCTTATGGAGTGGAGGAAGGGCTTATCTTTTCGTTTCCTTGTCAGACACTTTCTGATGGAAAAATAGCTGTTGTGAAAGATTTAGAAATGGATTCTTTTTTGAAAGAAAAGATCAAAATTACACAGCAAGAATTATTAGAAGAAAAAACACTCATCAATCATTTACTCTAGTAGGGCGTCTATGAGCAAAATCCTTTTTGAAATTACAGAAGACCATTTAGAAACCGGCTTAAGGGGGTTCCCAGTAGGCTACTGCTCAACTTCTTTTGTTGACCCTCTTAAAGGGCTTTTTTATCGTGGAAAGGCTGTTTCTGAACTTGCTATGCATACACCAGAGCAGGTTATGTATCTTCTTTATTATGGTAAAGAAGGCGTTTCACGTGATTTAAAGGAGTTTTCTCAAATGCTTCATGATCGAGGTCATTGTTCTCAGGCGGTCATTCGGCATATTCAATCCCTTCCTAGGCAAGGACATCCTATGAAGCTTTTTTGTGAAGCCTTGCTTATTCTTGGCATGTTAGAATCCCAAGAAGATTATCAAGAAGATTGTTTTAACTTAATTGCAAAAATCCCTCATTTAGTTGCGACAGTTATTAATTACCATGCAGGTTGGGGGGAGACTTCAGCCCCTAATCCACAGCTGGGTTATATGGAAAATTTTGTAGCGATGTTGAAAATACCAGGGGTACAGAATCAAAAAGAATTACAAGATGTATTTCGTCTCTTTAATATTTTGCACTATGACCATGGTGGAGGGAATTTATCTACATTTGTTGGAAAGGCGGTTGCATCGGGTTTGGAAGATATGTATGGTTCTATTGCTTCTGCAATGTGTGCACTGGCAGGTCCTAGGCATGGAAGAGCCAATCAGGACTGTTTAGAGTTTGTTCAAGATATTTTAGATCAGTTAGGTGAAGATGCTACAGAAGAAGATGTCGAAAAGACACTTCGATTAAGGTTAGAAAGAAAAGAATTAGTGTATGGGTTTGGGCATGCAGTGTTAAGGGCAGAAGATGCTAGAGCAAGTATTTTGTACGATTATAGCGAAAAACATTTTTCTGAGAATCCTTTGATTAAAATAGCCTTATTATTAAGAAAGGTGGGGCCTAAAGTGCTTTCTGAAAACCCTAAGGTTTCTAATCCGTATCCTAATGTGGACGCTATCTCTGGCTCAGTTTTATGTGCAGCAGGATTTGCTTACCCAGAATATTTTACAGTGCTTTTTGGCCTTTCTCGTATTATAGGGATAGCTATTCAGATTGTTTATGAAAGATGCTATGCAAGAGGTGGGAAAGGGACTCCAATTGTTCGACCTAAGTACATTTACAAACCAACGATGTGAAGTTGTCTAGACGAAAAATAAGGTTTTAGTCAAAAAGACTCCCTTATACCTTAAGGGAGTCTTTAAATATGATTAAGCGTTTACAGGGTTATTTTGACTAGCTGGTTTAAATGCACGATTATAAGCATTTTTTACTCGTGTTAATAGAAAAGATCCAGCATCAGATAATTTTGTGAATGCTTTATTAGCTTGATTTTTTGCACATGAAATACCATTACTACTACTAGTTTTAACTCGATCCCATAATTTACTTACTCTTTCTTGGATAGCTGAAAGTGTAGGCTGTATTCTAGCATAGCTTGCTTGTGCAACACGTTGAATTTCACGTAACATTGTAGTCATAAAATAACCTCAAATTATAAAGTTTTAAAAAAAAGAAAACATTATAAATAAATTCGATGTTTAATAGAATGGAAATTTTTTAAAAAAAAGGTCTTAAATGATATCTGATGTAGTTATAATTTATAACTTCTAGAAGGTGTTTATGTTGCGATATTTAAGGAGGGATTTTTTTGCCTCAGTTTCGTGTTCAAGGATAGGTGAGGGGTAGTTTTGAGTTGTGGTATGATTTTTTTTAATATACCAGTTATGTAAGATGTTTGGTGGTACATCGATTAATTCAGGGATCCATTTTTTTATATAGACACAATTGGGATCGAATTTTTTTTGTTGATTCCAAGGATTGAAAATTCTGAAATAAGGCTGAGCATCACAACCTGTGCTAGCAACCCATTGCCAATTTCCATTGTTTACACAGGGGTCATAGTCGATAAGTTTTTGGGCAAAATATTTTTCTCCCCATTGCCACGATATGTGTAGATCTTTTATCAAGAAAGAGGCAGTAATCATTCGTACACGGTTATGCATAAAACCTGTTGAGTTAAGCTCTCGCATACCTGCATCCACAATCGGAAACCCAGTTTTCCCTTCGCACCATTTCAGGAAATTTGTTGTATTTTGGCTCCAAGATAGGTCGTTAAATTTTTTATAAAAACACCCTTGAAAGACATAGGGGGAAAAAAATGCTATATAATGAAAAAAGTCTCGCCAATATAGTCCGCGAATAAGTTCGTGATATTTATTGAATTGTTCACTAATAGCATAGTAGACTTCTCGTACAGAAACTGTTGTGAACTTAAGGTGAGCTGATAAATGCGTAGTTGCATCAAGTTCTGGAAAATTTCTTTGATCAGAGTAATGTTTAAAGTTTTTAAGATTTTTTAAGATTTTTAAAGCTTCTTTTCGACCCCCTTTAATGGCTAGATGGGGGAAGCTATTGGGTAAAATTTCCTTACAAATAGACATTGGCTTTGCAAAGTCAATAAAGCCGTGAAAATAGTTGGTATTTGAGTTGGTTTGAGGTTTTTTTACTTGAATAGAAGAGGCGTTTCTATGGTACGGAGAAAAGCGGCTATAAGGCTGCCCATCAGACTTTAGGGTGTTTTCTGGTGCCTGTAGCAGAGCATCTTCCCAAATAACAACATCCACTTGAGATGAGAGTTTTTCAAGGTTAGCATCCCTTTCTTTGCTAAAAGGTGTGTAGTCTCTATTTATGACAACACAATCTATACCTAAATTTTTTATACATTTTTTTACAACATCTTCCTGCTTTCCATAAAAAAGATAAAGATGACTTCCTTTTTTTTTGAGTTGTTCGTCTAGGTCTTGCAGTGACTCTAACATAAACTGCACACAGTGATCGCTGCGATAGGCATTGTCTGTAAGTTGAACTGGATTGAAAATAAAGCAAGCAATCACCTCGTGGCTGTGTTCTAAAGCATAAATAAGCCCAGAGTTGTCTTCTAGCCTGAGGTCTCTTCGAAAAATAAAAAGGGTTTTTTTGTATTGTTTTGTCATAGTCTTTTATTTTTCTCATTCTGAGATATTTTTTGTCTAAATAAAAAGCTTGGAAATGGTTTATTTTAAAGATAAGAGATATCTGTAGAAAATAATTGTGTTTTGCTTTGTATAAGCTATACTTGCAGAAATCTGCATATTAGGGGTTATTATGATGTCATGGGAACAGTTAGAAAAAATTTTCGATAGAGCTTTAAAGTATAGTTTGTGTAGAAAGAAAAACTTATTTGTTATACCTATTTTAGTCCTTTGTGGACTTCTGATTGTTTTGTGTCGGGCATTAGCAATAACAGCTGGGGACTGGATTCTTCTTAGTTTAACATTTTTGCCAGTTTTTTTATCGTCAGGGTTGCTTTTGGCGGCAGGCGTTGTTTTAATCCGGGTATATTCTCAAGACTTAAAAAGTGTAAATGTTGGTTTTAAGAATGTATTAGAGAGATCTTGGCAAGTTCTTTTGAATATTTCCTATCTGTCATTGCCTTTGCTACTTGCTTACTTACTTCTTTGGACAGTTATGGGAGTTTTTTATTTACTAAGAGAACTTCCTGCTTTAGGGGATTTTATTAGTGTTATCTTGGCTTTTGCTCCTTTTCTTTTAATTTTAGGAGCTATTTTGCTTGGTCTTTTTAATATTGTGATGCTTTTTTTTGTAACACCTGTCGTGGCGCTTAAGACTGGAGTTAGACTTAAACTTATTGAAGTTGTCTACTTAAGACTAAAACAGGGAGTTTTAAGTAACTGCATTTTTCTTTTTATGGGCATTTTACCCCTTGGTATTTGTTTAAGTATTCTTGTTTTAGCAGCAAGAGTTACAGGGGCTAGTTTTTTTTCGCAGTCAGGTTCTTTATCAATGATTTTTCAGTGGTTTTTTGTGATGATTCCTTTTTCTGCTCTTTTATCACCCAGTGTTATTTTCTTTTTTAACTTCTCTACAGAATGTTTTCTTTTGCAAAAACATAAAGAACTTGCTGCTGAAGAGTCTCGATGAAGGTAGCTGTTGTAGGGGCGGGTCTTGCGGGTCTTGGAGCAACTTGGCATCTTCTTTCTCATCAAATAGAAGTGACACTTTTTGATGTAAAAGGGGTGGGGGAAGGGGCCTCTGGGGTAGCTTCTGGATTGTTACATCCTTTTCCGGCTTCTGCAACAAGACTTAGTTTTAGAGGCTACGAAGCGTTGCATCATAGCATGGTATTATTAAACGTAGCTGAACAATATGCAGATAAAAAAATAGCAGATTATTCAGGTATTATAAAACTTGCATTGGAAGACTCTCAAAAAAGAGAGTATAGCGCTCTTATTAATAAGTATGATCGAATACAGTGGTGGAATAAAGAGAAAGTTTCTGCTGAAGCTGAGTTTGTAAAGGGATCACCTGCTCTTTTTCTTGAGCAGGGAATTACAGTCTTTTGTAAGCCTTATTTACAAGCTTTATGGAAAGCTTGCGAAACTAAAGGGGCAAAATTTATTAAGCAAAAGATCTCTAGTATAGAAGAGTTAGTTGATTATGATGTTGTGCTGATGTGCGTAGGAGCTTCAATACAAGAGTTAAATCCCTTTTGCAAACTCCAGTATGTAAAAGGGCAGCTTTTAATAGCTAAAAGCCCAACTTGTTTAACGAAAAAAAGCCTTCTTGCCAAGGGGTATATAGCTATTACGCAAGATCCTTATATTTTTCATGTAGGAAGTACTTATGAACATAATTTTACCAATGATAAGCCTAATCTAGAGGTGGCTGCAAGGCTGTTGAAACAGCAACTTTATTCTTATGTTAAAAAAGGGCACCTAGATCAGTTAGAGTTTATAGGATGCGAAGCTGCAATTAGGGTAACAAATCCAAGGACCTATTTACCTATTATTAAAAAATATAGCTTAAAAAATTATGTTGTAACAGCTCTAGGCTCTAGAGGATTGCTTTATCATAGTCTAATAGGTAAGCAGCTGGCTGAGGCAATAGCCTCTGGGAATGATCAAAAAATTTCCCCCGAGTTTTTATTCTAAAAAGCATTTAGTTTTGGCGGAAAGAAAAAAGAGTTTAACTCTTTCTTAATCACAGTGATTCGACCCTTCTTTTAAAAGCTTACTCTTTGGTTATCAACAATTTATGATATTAAAAAAAATGACACCTTAACTAAATTATAATAATTGTTTTATTTTTATTTATATTTTTGTAATAATACTAATTATAACTAAATAAAATAGAGGTAAAAATGTCTTCTAGGATTAATTCGGAACAAATGGCATGTACAAGTCCTTTTATTGCAAATGAAGAAATGTCCTTGATGGATGTTACCGAAAACAACACTAAGGTAGTTAGGGTGAGAAAGGCGGATCTCGATGATGGTGGCTACTCTCCTAAACGTGCAAGAAACGCAACATCTGTACTCGATTCAACAGCTAGAGCAATTATTCCAAGGACTTCTTTTACAACAAACGCCCCCCCCAGTTCTGTCATGCATCAGAAGCTCTTGACTGATAAATTATTAAAACGACAAAGAGATGTAGATTTAAAATTAAAGGGACCTCAACCCTTGGAGAGAGGGTTACTAGAAAGCAATCTTTTATCGAAGATATCTAGTAGCGATTACGAAGAAGCTATAAAAATCAGTGAACAGCAGGATCAAATAGAAGCGCAGTTAGCGGGCGGAAAAGTAAATTTTCACCAAATTTATATGAAACACCAGCAATGTCAGTTTGAATTGTCCATGGCGCTGCAGGGCCAAACGCTTCAAGAGTCACCACAAGAATATCAAGCCCGTCAAAAACGCTATGCAGTTAATTGTGAAAAAAAGTGGGCAGAATTTTTCCACGCAACAATGCATGCTAACCTACCTGATAACTTATCAGAAGGTGTCAAAGTTGCCTTAATTAGTATGAATAAATAAGAGGGATTAAAATTCTTATTTTCATAAAAGTCATATAATTTTATGAATCATGAAGGATTCCTTGAGAGTTTTTTCAGTACATCCTACACTTTAAAGAAATAGATAAAAAAGTGGGTGTGCATGCAAGGGCGTTTAACCTTTTTAGGAACTTCAGCTTCTATGGGAGTTCCCATTATTGGGTGTTTATGTGGAGTTTGCTTATCTAAGTCGCCTTATAATAAAAGAATGCGTTCAGCAGCTCTTTTAGAGGTCGGTGGCAAAAACATTTTAATCGATGTTGGGCCAGATTTTAGAACCCAAGCATTAGCTTCTTCTCTTACAACTCTTTTT
>JBAWWQ010000075.1:0-7174 GCA_037146655.1 Chlamydiota bacterium
GTCGATGTTATGTTTAAGAGTTTGAAGCAGACCAGGCAGCATAGAAGGGCGTAAGATAGATTGGTCAACAGAACTTGGTTGTAATACATGAATAAGAGGGTCATCACAATCGATATGCTCAACAGCGAGAGTGGCAAGTTTAGGACTGATTAAGTCGCAGTTTAATACTTCCTGTAGACCTTGAGCAATTAATCGTTGTCGTAGGTTTTTTTCCATTAAATATAGGTTGGAATGAGGAATAAGAGAGTGGACGCTTTTAACTTCTTTTGGTGTTATATATTGATAGCCATAGACTCTTGCAACCTCTTCTACTAGATCTATTTCTGCACGGATATCGTTGCGATAAGAAGGGATCGTTAAAGTAAAAGATTCTTCGGCGCTATGAGGTATTAAGGGGAATTTTAAACGGTGCAAAAGACCTTCTACTTCGTTAAAGCTTAGAGAGCTGCCTAGTAAAGAGTTGATCTTACTTAATCGACAGTGGAGTTTTAGGGGTGTATAGGGATGTGTAATTTCGTCAATTTTCCCTAGTGCAATTTGCCCACCTGCTAATTCTTGTATAAGAGCAATAGCCCGATCTAATGCTAAATTTACATTAAGAGGATCGATGGTTTTTTCAAAACGAGAAGAAGCATCTGTCCTTAGGTTCAAAGCTTTTGAGGTTTTTCTAATAGAAGATGGGTGGAAATAAGCAGATTCAAGTAAAACACGTGTTGTATTTTCAGTAATGGCAGAGCTTGCCCCTCCCATAATACCGGCTATCGCAAGGACTTTTTCTTTATCAGCAATAACTAAAGAGCCTTTAGGAAGTTTTCTTTCAATCCCATCTAAAGTTATTAAGGAAGATTCTTCGGCAAACTCTGTAATGATGAGCTCGCCTCCTTGAATTTTATCAAAATCAAAAGCGTGTAAAGGTTGGCCGTATTCTAAGAGGATGTAGTTTGTAACGTCTACAATATTATTGATAGAGCTAATGCCACATGCTTCAAGTCGTTTTTGCAGCCAAAGTGGAGAGGGTTTGATCTCGATATTTTCAATATAGCGACAGCTATAGTGTAAACAGGCATCTGGGCTGTCAATGCTGACTTGGATGATATCATTAATAGGACGATTAAGATTTTCACTAACAAGAGGTTTTGAAGATTTTAAAGCAATATTTAAAAGAGTTGAGAGCTCTCTTGCAATCCCTTGGATGCTCATACAGTGGCCAAGATTTGGCGTTAAAGAAATATCAAAGAGAGTATCGCCAAATATGTCAAATAAATCTACCCCTAATGGAATGTCTTGGGCAAGTTCGATAATACCTGAGCCTTCGTTAGAAAGGCCAAGTTCTTGCTCGCTACAAAGCATCCCTTCTGATTCTACACCACGTAGTTTGCTTTTTTTGATTTTAAAATTTTGTCCATCATTATCTGTTAATTGAGCTCCCACTTTTGCTAAGGCTGTAATGAGATTTTCTCTGCAATTTGGTGCTCCACAAACAATTTGATATTGATCTGTTCCGTCAGTTACGGTAGCGATTTTAAGACGTTCTGCTTCTGGATGAGGGGCTGTTTTTAAAACTTTAGCAACAATAACACCTGTAAATCCAAGGGAGCTTTTTTCGATCCTATCCACTTCAAGGCCTGCAAAGGTTAGGACTTCGGCTATTTTTTCAGCATTGATAGAGAGGTCTAGATATTCTTTTAACCAAGATAATGGAACTAACATAGTGGTATCGCAAAGTTTTTTAGTGTTAAAAATTGATATAAATGATACCGAATTATTTCGTATGATGCAAGATTGAATCCTATGCAACAAATTTTCCCTATTGAAAAAGGTTAAAAAATTTGTTTAGAATAGGGTGGGAAATTTGTAAGGAGAAAAAATGCAAGATCAACTCGATGCTAGTCCATGGGTAGGAAGGTCAAAATGGCTTTTTCAAGCTTTAATTGTCAGTGGAGCATTGAATCTTGGGTTTTTAGCTGCTTTTGTTGTATCGACTTTTAAACGTGGTCAAGAGGTTGGGATTATACAAGACGAGCCTTCGATACTTGCAAAAGATAGAGCCTATATTTCAGGCGATAGTGTTGAGGTACTATGTAATTATTTTAATGCTTCTTATGAAGAGTTGCTCCTTGAGCTTAGTAATGGGTGTTTAGTGGAAGATGGCTATGCAAAGCGTGATTATGCTTTAGCGTGTCTTGTTGCTTTTCATTATTTTGATATACAAAAAGCTCTTGTCGGTGTCCCTTTACAGACAAGATATTTAGAGTTTGTGCATCAAGAAGGGGGTGAAAGGATAAAATTAGAGGTGTTTTCAGGGCTAAATAGTACTCATTTTGAGGCTATTTATGCTTTTGCTAAAGTAGAGAAATGGCCATTTACCCCTCAGGGGCTGTATGTCTATCTTCAAAGAATGAATAAATATTCAAGCATCCCAGATTCCTTAAAAGAGGCTTTTTATTTAACACCACATTTTCATTATTTATGGAGGCTTTTTAATCGATTGGAAAAAAAAGTGAGTGTGGAAGAGCTTTTGCAACTTGTATTTGAAGTCCAGTGGGATGTTTTGGATAAGCTTTATCGAGAACTTGTGGTTACACAAGATTTAAGTGAAGAGGTAAAAAGACATGTATTAATAGAGCTTTTAGCTAATAAATCAGCTTTTGCAGCAAGAAGATTTTTACAGGAGGATAGGGATTTTGCTCTTAGTAAATTAGATGATGCAAGCATGGTGTATTTGTTAAGTCAAATGAATCAAGAAACGCCTGAGGCGGTGGAGTTTGCTCGTCAACTGCTTGTGAGCGTTCGTAGTGATCGTGTATTACAGGCTGCGGGTTATAAACTGTATATGTTAGTTGGCGATACCCTCCCGAATCCTTATGATCATACAAAGGCTTTAGCAAGGTTTATGCCACAGGCTATATCGAAATTTACTAGTGATCAAGAAGAGCTTATTCAACAAGAGCCTAGTAGAGTCAGTTCCTTTAAAAAAATTCATCTTGTGGTAAAGGGGGATACTCTTTGGAAAATAGCACGTGATTATCATACTTCACTGCCGGAGCTTATTAAAATCAATAATTTGAGTTCAACAGGAGTTATTCGACCAGGGATGCAACTAAACATTCCACAGCATTAATAAAAATAGCATGATTTTTATAAAGATATATTTTATACAATAAAATTATGAGATTTAAATTACCACGCCAGTTACTTGATGATCAAATTAAGAAGATTCTTTATCGAGAGATGAAGAGTCAGGGTTTGAATTTAGCTACTCTTCCTAAAAAATATATACAAGATTTAATCAAGGTGATGACTACTGTTGAGCAAAAAGGACTTCCTTCGCATTTAGTCTGTAAAAAGCTTCCACACAATCTTGGGTCAGGTATTTTTTTGCATCCAGATAGTCAGCCCCTTTTAAGAGGGCAGGTGATTTCTTTTTATGCTGGAGAGGTGATGGTGTTGCCTCAAAATCTTCCAGATGATGGGGGCTATGCGTTTTCTCTTGTTGAGGATATGCATCTTACAAAAAAAGAACAGCATGATTTGGATAAGACAGCTACTTATCATCCAAGAAGGCTTTATTCAGCTAAATTAGACGCTTTCAAAAAAGGGAATTTTACGAGGTTTATTAACCATAGTGATACACCTAATGTTGAAGCGCAGATGCTAGCTATTCCTAAAAATTTTGGCAAACTAACATCTTCTCCTTGTGAAATTATTTATTTTGTAAAAAAGAGAATTTATCCTGGAGAGCAGCTTTTGGTGTGTTATGAAGCTGGAGGTAAAACATATTGGAAACCTTCAAAAATTAAACCATTTTCTATGACATCTAAAACATTTCAGTTAGATCATAATCTTAAAGTGGTTACAAAAACTGTTTAAAAAATACATGACAGTCTATGAGGGGAAATGCAACCTAAACGATGGCCAAAAAGATTGCTTTATGCAAGAGAATCTACTTCTTCTGAGATGAATATGGATTTATTGCGTAGTTTTTTTTGTACAAATAATCCAGAGGATAATCACAAGCATTCATGGGTAATTGAGGAAAAATGTATTTATCCTCATTTAGCAATTAAAAAGCTTCAGAAACCACATCCACTTTCTTCTCAAAAAACAAAGAAAGGTTATGTAAATTATGGTGTTTTTGCTACAAGAAAAATAGAGCCACAGGTGGCCCTAGGGGAATATATAGGCGAGTTATTTTTAAGACCTACGGACTATCACAAGGTTGAGGGGGGGGGCTGAACAGGCCTTGAAAAGCAATTATTCAAATGTTGTTTGTTCAGAATATAGCTGGTCAGTTGTATGCGATCATTTCTTATTAACTATTGACTGTCATCGTATTGCCAATGAATTAGCATTTATTAATGACTATAGAGGAATTAACCTTAAGCCTAATGTGAGAATGCAGCCAATTATTCATAAAGGATTTGAGTATTATGGCTATGTTACAATTTGTGAGATTCAGGAAGGAGAAGAGATCCTTGTAGATTATACTCCTCATAGACAGTGATAGTAGTTTGAGTGGTTGAACCTTATATATCGCTGGATAAAGGTGATATCACTGCAAAATTTTGGTTAAACGATGTTTTGTTGGTGGATAAAAAAGGTTATTCACAAAAAGAATCAAAAAAAATTCTTGGATAGGTGGCATGCGTACTTTAGTTCTAAAAAATGAAGAACGTGTTGAAGCTGTTTATTTTACTAGAGATTCTTTAGTTGTAGATCTTATGGATGGTCGCACTATTTCAGTGCCATTAAGTTGGTATCCTAAATTATTAAAAGCTACTTTGAAACAAAGGTCTAATTGGGTGATTTGTGGTGGTGGATATGGGATTCATTGGCCTGATATGGATGAAGATTTAAGTACAGAGGGGATGCTACGAGGCGCTTCTGCACCTTGTGTATCAAAGATTAAAATGACAAAAAAACAGTTCAATCCAAAACTGCTACTGTAAAAAAACGCATTAAAAGCGTGTCCAAAGTAAAAAATAATTTATACTGATTTAGTAGCGCATCTATACCATTTCCATAAAACAGAGAGTTTGTATTAGCAGCTGAAGAAATAAGCCTATTATGTAGGTGGATTATGGATAAAATCTTTTTTGGCTGGTATTTGGCAGTAGGCGATTAGGGATATTAAAGCACATAGTAGCAAAAACCAGCAGAATGAATTTTGATTTCCTGTAAATCTTAGTAGACACAGTGCAATTGTTGGGGTAAATCCTCCAATGAGTGCATCAACAAGATTAAAGCTAAAAGCTGTGCAGGTAAATCTTACATACGTTGGGAATAAATCGCATAAGATGTAGGGAATGAGAGCAGAAATGCAGGTGAATAGAAGACAAAAAAGAGCTATAGATATCACCATTCCTTTTAGAGAGGCATGGTGAATGGACATATGTAAGGGGTATATTAAAATGATGGTTCCGATTGTGGAATAGATCAACATTTTTTTGACACTGTAGTGGTCGGCAAGCATTCCAAAAAAGGGAAGTGGGATAGTAATAAATAGAAGTAAGATGCAAGTCAGGATTAAATTATGCTCATAACTTGTGCCAAATATTGCCTCGAAAGACATGGAGACATTAATAGATAACCAGTAAAAAGAGGCAGAGTTAAGGGTGCAAAATAAAACCCCTGTAAAAATGGCTTTTTTATATTTATAAAGGACTTGTAGTAGGTTTTTTTTAACCACCTGTCCATGAGACGTGATATCTTTAAACAGGGGCGTTTCATGGAGTTTATGACGCAAATACAAACCTAAAAATCCTATGAGTCCACCGAGTAAAAAAGATAAACGCCAACCCCATTGAAGCAAACTTTGCGGAGATAAAGAGCGTTCTAGAATAAAGCATTCGATTGTGCTGACAAGAATTCCTAATTGGAAACCACAAGCTCCCCAGCTAGACATGAATTTTCTTTTATGAGGCTCTGCGCTTTCATAAAGGTAACACATAGCGCCAGGGAGTTCACCTCCAGCTGGGAAGGCTTGTAAAAGACGCATCAGGGTTAGGATAATAGGTGCAAAAACGCCGATTTGTGCATAGGTAGGTAGCAGACCTATAATAAAGGTTGGAACAATCATGATAAGGATAGAAAGGATCATCGATTTTTTACGTCCGAGTTTATCCCCAATTCTTCCAAAGAATAATCCACCTAAAGGACGGGCTAAAAACCCTATCGAAAAAATCAGGTAAGTATAAATAAGATTAAGGTTGTCGGTAGAGTGGAAAAACAGTTTTGCAAATGTGGGGGCCCAGTAGACATAGAGATAGATTTCATACCACTCTAGTAGATTGCCTAAAGATACTGCTGCAATTACAGTGATTTTATCTTTCCTTGAGAGAAAGGGGGTCGGTTTTAATATAGGGGTTTTGATGTGCTTGATATCCATAAAATAAGTAAAAGCGTTGTTAGGATTTTATTGTTTTACGTTTTTTTATTTGAGGAAGATCGTGAGCGACTTGTTTAACAAATTCATCAATCATAGGATAAGAGATTTGAGCTAATGTAATAATATGGGCGATGTCGTTTTCCACTGCAAGCTGCCATTTTTTTATAATGGTTTCAGAAGGTTTTGGAAAGATGACAATGATGGAATTTTTGTTACGCCAAGCAGGTATTCCATAATCACTAAATTTTTTGATGGTATACCCAGCTTTTTTCATGCAATCATCAATAATTTTGTGGAATGTTTTTTTTCTAGAGCATTTAAGTTCATACCATAGAAAAAGAGGGTTTAATCCATTACGAGATCCTGGAATAGTTGTATCTTTACTTCCTGTGTATTCAATGTCAGTGCCGATTTTTTCTATGTGGAGTTTTTTTGTAAGAACAACGCCACAGGGCATAGGTGTGCCGATCATTTTATGGCCACTAATTGCGATACTATCTATACCGATTCTAAAATCAAAGGGCTGGGATTCTAATTCGGGAAGAAAAGGGAGGATCATTCCAAAAAAGGCTGCATCACAGTGGATATAGTAAGTAGTGATATTAAGATCAGAAAGGATTTCTTTAATCCGTACAAGGTCGTCTACCGCACCTTTCATAGTGGTTCCGATATTTGCAAAAATAATAGGTGTTTTATTTTTGTGAGCAACCAAGGCCTCTTGAAGAGCTCGATAATCAATTTCACCATTTGGAGAAGCTGGGATTTTGGCGTGAGCCATTCTTAAAA
>JBAWWQ010000076.1:0-7159 GCA_037146655.1 Chlamydiota bacterium
AAGATCTTCTATTTTATACCTACCCGTCTCATATGCCCGCTTCACTAGAGGGGTATGTCATCTTATATCTAGATGACTTTCCAACCCCTGTTTTAAGTAAAGCGGATGTAAATTATGGACTATTTTTTTTAGACAGCACCTGGAACTATGAAACCTCCATGCACAAGCAGGTTAAAAATCGCTATCCTCTTATTTACAGAAGCCTGCCTGCCAATTTCGTTACAGCTTACCCTAGAAAACAAACTGACTGTCCAGATCCCGACCGAGGATTAGCCACTGTAGAGGCAATGTATATTGCTTATAGAATTCTACAAAGAGATGCCTCCCATCTACTCAAGCATTACTACTGGAAAAATGAATTTCTTACAAAGAATGCACAAGCCTTTGAACTTCTTGAAAAATCTCAATAACAAGTTCCAAAACAATAAATAATAAAAGCAACCCCAGCATCATCTTTCCACCTCTAAGCTCAGTAGCTTGCCTTGTATAATGCTTGCGATATCTTCCTACCCATACCATACATATTGGAAGCAATCCCAAAAGCAGTACACATCCAATGCCTCCAGCGTAACCGAGTGCAATTAAAAAAATATTGGGGTATGTACAAGCTATCAATGTAGATGGAACATAAACTAGAAGGCAAAGAAAGATCTTCTTTATTCCCTCTTTTTTTATCTGTAAAGAATCTGCTAAAAAATCTACCAGACCTAAAGTCACTCCCAAAAATGAAGTCGTTAAAGCACAAAAAGCAAAAAATTCTCCAACAGTCACAACCCAAGAAGTTTTCAAAAAATATTTCAGTGGCTGAACCGCTGTCCACCCTTCTTTTTTTGCATGCAACAACCCATAGAGTCCTTCTAACGGCACAATCCCTAAAATGAGAACTTCCCAAATGAGATAAAGTATAAGTGGTAAAAAGGCTCCAATCAAAATAGCTTGCCTTACTTTTTTACTATCTCGATCCAAATAAGCATATAAACTTGGAATCACACCTTGATAACTAAATGAAGTAAACATCACAGGTAAAGCCATCATAGCATTGACTATATCACTACTTTCCATAAGCGTTGCTAATTTAATTTGACGAACGCCCATAATAAAAAAGACAAAAAACGAGATAAACAATCCAATAACAAGAAGAAAGTTAATCCTATCTACAACCACAGTCCCCATATAAACAATTGTTCCAAAGATCAAAGAAAACAAGATATCCCCAAGCCATAAAGGAATAGTTCCCTGAAAAAGCATTGTAACAAACGCCCCTCCACCAGAAACATAAGCAACTGTTAAGCTGTAAAAAAGAAAGATGTATAGAATCCAAGCAAAGATCCTTCCAATAGGGCCAAGCAAATGATATGTCATAGAAACTAAATTGGCATTTTGTGGCATCCAATAACAAATTTCGACAAAAAGAAGTCCTGTGGCGATACTAAATAAATAACAAATCAAATAAATCATACTAGATGGGATCAATCCCCCCATAGCTGTTACAACTGGTAATGCTAGCATGCCTGCGCCAATTGCAGTACCCGCAACAATACAGGCTCCGCCTAAAACTTTTAATGAAATTTTTGATGCCAAAAGATTCTCCTGCTTGCGTAAAATGAACAGATATATTCTAACAAATCTTCTTATTCTAAGATATCTACTTCAAAAAATCCTTGATTTCATCTATAATAAAAAACATCTTAAACGAAAGAAAATTTTTTACTAGATACGCCTGTGCAACCTAAAATAATTCCTAAAGATATTCACGGTCTTGAGTTACAAGATTTTGATCAAGATGCCTTGAATGTTATTCGCAAACTCAAAGAAGCAGGATTCTCTGCTTACCTTGTTGGCGGATGCGTACGAGATCTAGTTCTCCGTCACACCCCTAAAGATTTTGATATCTCTACATCAGCAAAACCCGAAGACATCAAAAGAATTTTCAGAAATTGTATCCTCATTGGGAAACGATTTAGATTAGCTCATTTACGTTTTATGAAAAATAAAATCTTAGAAGTGTCTACATTCCGTAGTGGAGACACCGATGATGATAGTCTTATCGTAAGAGATAATTTATGGGGCTCTGAGGAAGAGGATGTTTTACGTCGTGACTTCACAATTAATGGACTTTTTTTCGATAGTGAAACCGAAACTATTATTGATTATATCGATGGTTATTCCGACCTTTTAGATCATACTCTTAAAACCATCGGTCAGCCATTTATCCGTTTTAAACAAGACCCTGTACGAATGATTCGTTGTTTAAAGTTTCAAGCCCGTTTTGGACTTTCTGTAGATCCAGATACTAAACAAGCGCTTATTGAATGTCGTAAAGAAATCCTTAAAAGCTCTCAAGCTAGAATCCTTGAAGAGCTTCTGCGCATGTTAGAATCAGGTTCGTCGAAATATTTTTTTGAGCTCATGACGCAGTTTGGTTTATTAGAAATGCTCCTGCCTACACTTGCTCATTTTTTGGAACACAAACGGGCCCAAGAAGTCTACTCCTTTCTAGATGAAATCGACCAAATGCTCCAAGAACCCCACACTTTACCTATTTCAAGATCCGTCCTTCTTGCAAGCCTTGTATTCCCTCTCCTTAATGAACACTTAATCACGCATATCGTTAGAAAAGATCGCAGTTTGCATTTAGGGCAAGTACAAGAAGAGGTATATGCCATGCTCGATCAAATTTTCAAACCCTTCTTTTTTATTTCAAAAAAAATCAAATCTGAAATAGTTTCTATTTTAACTTCTCAATATCGCCTAACTCCTTTAGAGAAAAAAACAGTTAAAAGAATCCGCATACCTCAAACACCAGACTTTCATCTAGCTCTTGATTTCTTGCAACTAAGAGCACGTTTAGAACCAGCTTTAACCATAGTCTTTCAAGAGTGGTCAGATGCCTATCAAAAATATAGCGCCGAAAAACCCTTAAAAGAACTCTCTGATCGTCCCCGTAGAAGAAGGAGAAAATCTAGTTATGTTCGTAAAAATAAAAACCCTCCCGAACAGTAATGGAGAACTTTCTTATCTCGGTCCCTCTTTAGATCAAGGACCTCTTCCAGCTCTTTTTTACTTTGCCCTTTCAGCTCATGATTCTCTTTGTCTAGATCCCTTTAATCAGCCTGTTCTATTTATGCATCAACATTTTCCCACTATACGCATTTTCTCTATGACAATTCCAGGCCATGAAGATAACCTTCCAAAAGAAAACGCAATCAACTACTGGGCAGAGAATTTGCAAAATGGTATTGATCTTATCTCCCCATTCATCAAAAAAGTGTGTGCAACAATTGATGACCTTATCAAGGATCATATCCTTATCGAAAATAAAATCGCTGTGGCAGGTCTATCTCGTGGGGCTTATATTGCAACCCTTATTGGAGCAAAACACCCTCTATGCCGTCATATTCTTGGGTTTGCTCCACTGACAACTCTCAATCCCCTAAAAGAATTCCAAGATCTCCAAACGCATCCTTTGTTAAGTTCATTAAACCTCATGCACCATCTTGATGCTTTATCTTCAAAAAACCTACGTTATTATATAGGGACAAGAGACTCTCGCGTCGGAACACATCATGCCTTTCACCTCATCACCTCGTTGGCTAATTATGCCTATGATCACAGACGTCGTGAAGGATCCTTTGAGCTTATGTTAGGCAATTCAATAGGCCTAATGGGGCACGGAACCTCTTCTGAAGTGTTTAAAAATGGAATAGATTGGGTAGCAAAGTGTCTTCTATAAAACCCTCGTATGATCTTTTTATTTTCGCTGGAGAAGCAAGTGGTGATGCAATTGGCGCTTATCTTATCGAGTCACTTCTTGAGTTAACTCCCTCTCTTAAGATCGGAGCTGTAGCCGGGCCTCGTATGCGCAAACACCCTATACAAACGCTTTACCCTACCGAGCAGTTTCAAGTAATGGGGTTTGTAGATGTTTTTAAAAACCTCCCTAAACTACTCAAACTATTCAAGTCGATTAAGTCCCATTTACTAAAGTTCTCTCCTCAAGCAATTGTATTAATTGATTATCCAGGATTTAACTTAAGGCTAGCTCGCCACTTAAGAAAATTTGGATACAAAAACGCACTCATTCAATATGTATCTCCAAGTGTATGGGCTTGGAAAAAAGGTCGTATTAAAACACTTTGTGAAACCCTTGATTTACTTCTTTGTATTTTCCCTTTCGAAAAAAAGTGTTTTACAAACACCTCTTTACATGTCGAGTATATCGGACATCCTCTACTTGCAGAAATGAATAAACCTTCTCTACCTAATCCTATCCCTAAATTAGACAAGCCCCTGTTCACGATTTTTCCAGGTAGCCGAGCTTCTGAAATCAAAAAAAACCTACCCTTGCAGCTAAAAGCTGCTATAGAGCTTCATAAAGATCGCTATCAATTAGCCATCTCCTATGCTAACAACTCTTTACTACCTCTAATTCAAAAAGAGATCAACCAGTATCCAACTGAAAATATCCTTCTATTTTCTGGGCAGTACAACACCTATTTCATGCAAAAAACAGCTATAGCATTTGCAACATCTGGAACGATTACATTAGAGCTTGCTCTACATCAAGTACCAACTCTTGTAACCTATGCCATGCAACCCTTCGATTGCTTTTTAGCAAAATATGTTTTTCGTATTAAACTCCCCCATTATTGCATAGCAAACTATGTAGCTGAGTCGAGAATATTCCCAGAATTTTATGGGCCTGATTTTAACAAAAAAACGCTCTATAAACTATTATCTTTTCTGCTAGAAACCCCTCAAGAGCGTCAGTTATGTAAACAAAAATGCCTTTTAGTAAAAAAAGCCCTTTACGAGCCCAATCCAAGCTTCACAGCCGCTCAGCACGTATTAAATTTTATTAAAAACACCTAACACTTATTCAAAACATACAAAAAAAGTAGTTTTTATTAATGACTCCCATTAAAATGCTTCAGGCAATCAATTGTTTTTTTAAAAAATAGGGAGTTTATGAGTACCCAAGCAACCTCTACATCAAAATATCTATCTGATCCACGCTGGCTAGCTACCCTTAATTATGAAAGGGCCCATAACTATTTACATTTTTTAGATCAGCGTCTAAGTAAAATTCAGACTTTAGAAAAAGCCTTATTAGAATATGCTGATAACCCTTTAAATGCACATTTTCCTGAAGAGCCCTCTAAACTTCTAGCAAGGCACTTAGAAGTTCTCCCACGCACCCATCTATCGGTACGCTCTGCTTGTTTATCCTTAAACAGCAAACCACTTATATTAAGTGAAGAACCTCTTGATGAGCCTTTATCTGCTAGATTGCAGGCTCTTTTAGACCCAGTTCTTTATAAAAACAAATACAATAAAAGTTCTCTGATATCTTCAAACACTCTATTAACATTTATAGAAAAAGGTCCAATCATTGATGAAGATAGACCAAGAACGCCTGACCCTCGTTGGATAGCAACCCTTCATCATGAACGAGCAACAAACCATTTGCGTTTTTTAAACCATCAACAAAATCAACCACAAAAAACAGACCCCTCTTTTGAACCCCAATCTACTCAATTAAAAGCTCTTCTAGATCCCCCCATTTACATAAACCCCTATAGAGAACTTAGCCACCGCATTAACACCAAAAGCCCTTCTATAAAAACACATGCAACAATAAAAAAATGCTCCCAAGAAGCCGCCCGTTATCTATATCCAAGAACCTTGGCTAATCATCCTCACCTCCGAGGGCGCCCTATTGCCATGCCACAAGACACCACTGTTTTTATGCGAGCAGCCTTCGAAGGAATCTCCTTGACTCAAGACAAACTCGCAGAGACCCTTCAAGGAGGTTTAAGCATCGTCTATAAAACTCAACTTGCAGGCACCTCCTATATTATTAAAAAATTCTCAAAAGAGCGTTATGCAACATCGCAAGACGCTCAAGAATTACCTATCCAAGAACAAATAAACAACCTACTTTTTGCTACCACATCGAATCATATCGTCAATGTTAAAGCGATGACCCAAGATGCTCTGATTTTACATTATTTAGAGGGAGGCGATTTATACGACCTATTACTTAATTCTCAAAAACGTATAGAGCCTCAGCAATTTCAGAAAATCTGCTCGACAATCATAGATGCCTGTTTAGAAATTGAGTCCGAAGACTTTTGTTATTCAGACATAAAACTGGAAAATATTTTTTTAAGTAAAGATTTAAACTCTGCACAGCTTGGTGATTTAGGGTTAACCCATCCTGTAACTCAAAACCGCTCTTCTGGCTCCATCTGTTATTCATCCCCAGACACCTTAAATGGAAAGAATTCAGTCGCTTCAGATGTTTTCTCGTTTGGTATCCTTCTATTTTACTATTTATTTGAACAAATACCCGAAGCATTTTTAGATATTCCCTCGCAAGAATGGGATCGAGATCAGGGACGCTCAATAATAATAAAGATGCGTATCTCAGAACTGCGCTACAACCAATTATACAAGCATATGGAGCATCTATTAGACCACCCCCTACATCGTCAGGACTTATTAAAAAAAGATCCCTCCAAGTTATTTAGATCTCTCATGATGCAATGTCTTTGTTTTAAGCCAGAACACAGACCTTCTTTAGCGAAAATAAAAGAAATTTTAAGCCCATCTACTACATCTCAAAGTACTGCTGCACCTCAAACTACTGTTACCTCTCAAGATTCACCTCCTTCATCCCCAAATATCCTTGATGAGAGCTTTCTTGGTTTAGCCTTCTTTTTAAATAAATTACTTGAAAGTTTTTAACTAAATTTTTTTTTTATAATTTATGATTTTTAGGATCGAGATTATCCTAGTATTTAAAAGGGTTTTTGCTTACAATCCTTTTTCTTTTAGAACTTTGAAAAGACAACTATTCTATCCATGATAAATCATTGTTGCGTATTTACAGATCAGTTAAAAGATGGCAAGTCTTTACCTATCGAAGAGACTTTAGAACCTAAAGACTTAGAACTTGTTGGTTTAGAGCCGATTTTTCCTGCTCCAGTTATATTAGAAGGGACTGCTTATTTAGCAGAAGATCATTTGGTTATTCAACTCGATATTACTTCTTCTGTCATACTTCCTTGCTGCATATGTAATGCTCCCGTTACTTTACCTCTAATTTTAGAAGGTATTTATATCACAAAATCTTTAGATGATATCTCTTCAGGAA
>JBAWWQ010000077.1:0-7131 GCA_037146655.1 Chlamydiota bacterium
ACGGGTTTTCTCCTCTACTATAGGAGGTCTTTTATCAATATCTACACGCCCTATACGGCCTAGATTTTGGATTGTAGTCTTATCGGCTTCGTTTGCTTTGGCAAGTGTAATTTCCATAACAATTAAGGCTTAAAATAGAGATCAAATAAGAACTCAGCCATAGGCTGTTTAGAATCTTCCTCTACAAAGATATTAGCTTGGAGGTTTCCACCTAAAAAGCTCTCAAAATTTTTCCATGTGATTTGATCTAAGCTAAAAAGAAGCTGTGTATTTTTCATCAGGAACTCTTTTAAACTATCAATAGAAAGATCTGCGGCTTCTTCCAAGGCTTCATGAGAAAACCCTTCAAATGTTTCCATCTTGACATAAAAAGGTTCTTTAACAATTAGAGTGCCTAGCGGGCTTGCAGATTCAAAAGCAATTACAGGGCTATTAATGGTAAGTTTAATAGGAAGGTTTGTCCCTTCATCTATTTTAATGATTGTTGAAGAGGGATCTTGAAGAAGGTCTAACAAATCCTCTTCTGTCATCTCTTGGAATAAAACAGTATGTTCTTCTGAGCTGTAGTTAGGGATATTTGTAAGCAAAGATAAGCTTAAAGCAATTGTAGATAAACTTTTCATGATGGTTACGCGAAAGAAAAAATCGCGCTCCTTTTTTAAGTTGTTAAAAAAGTGGGGGATTACTCCCCCTAGCACTTACATGTAATCTCAATTCAGATTATGAGTTTCTCTTTCTATCCATTTCTTTTAAATGTCTTTTTCTTAAACGGATATTATTAGGTGTAACCTCAATTAGCTCATCATCTTGGATAAAGTCAATCGCTTGTTCCAGCGTAAAGCGTCTTGGCGGAACTAAGACAATATGCTCATCAGACCCTGATGCACGAATATTGGTTAGTTGTTTTTCCCTTGTAATATTGATGATAAGGTCGTTATCTCGACTGTGCTCACCCACGATCATCCCTTCATATACCTCTTGTGTAGGAGACATGAAAATAGTACCTCTTTCTTGCAGGTTGAATATAGCATAAGGAGTTACTTTACCTTGTGTTTGAGAGATCATAACACCTCTAAGTCTTCCAGGAATTGTTCCTTTCCATGGGCTATAGCTATGAAAAACAGAAGTTAAAATCCCTTCTCCCTTAGTCATTGTTAAGAAGTCATTACGGTATCCCATTAGACCACGTGTTGGGATGAAAAACTCTAAAGAGGTGATGCCATGCTCGTTTGTGCTTAAGCCTTTCATTTCACCTTTACGTTTTGAAAGCTCTTCGATGATAGCACCTGAGAACACTTCAGGAACTTCAACGTGAGCTGTTTCCATAGGTTCTTCTTTTACACCATCAACCATTTTTAAGATAACTTTAGGTTTAGATACAGCAAACTCGTACCCTTCTCGACGCATAGCTTCAATCAAAATCGCAAGGTGAAGCTCTCCTCGTCCGCATACTTGAATGCTATCATCTTTACCTGGTATTTCTTCGATTTTTAAAGAGATGTTAGCTTTTTTCTCTTTCATTAATCTTTCTTTGATTTTATTCATTGTTACATGTTTACCATCTTTTCCAACAAACGGACTAGAATTCACCATGATTTCAACAGATACGGTAGGGTCTGTTAATGCAATAGAGGGCAGTTGCACGACGTTTGCTCTAGTACATAAAGTGTCTCCGATCATTACATCAGGAGCGCCAGATAAACTTATGATATCCCCAACAAAAGCTTCTTCTACTTCTACTTTTTTTAATCCAAAGTAGTTTTCGATACGAGTGATTTTATAGTCTGTTGGATGACCATGTTGATCTACCACAACAAAAGAATCATTTTTTTTAATCTTACCTTCTAAAATACGCCCAGTAGCTTGACGTCCTACATACTCATTATAAGACAAGCTACAAGCTTGCATTAAAAATGGTAAATCTTCATTTCCTGTAGGGGCTGGAATCTTGTCGATAATCACTTCAAATAGAGGACGCATATTAACCCGTGGATCATCGATAAGTTTCATAGCAAAACCACCGATACCAGAAGCGTAGCAATAAGCAAAGTCTAATTGCTCATCATCAGCCCCTAATTCTACGAAAAGATCAAAAGTTTTATCTAAAGCGTAGTCAGGATTTGCGTGAGGTTTGTCGATCTTATTTAAGACAACAATGGGTTTAAGTTTCATTTTAAGAGCCTGAGATAAAACGAAACGAGTTTGTGGTTTAGGACCCTCTTGCGCATCAATAAGAAGAAGAACACCATTGACCATCCCTAAAATCCTTTCTACTTCGCCAGAAAAGTCGGCGTGCCCAGGGGTGTCGATGATATTAATTTTATAATCATCGAAGTAAATAGAGGTGTGTTTAGCAAAAATTGTAATACCACGCTCTTTTTCCTGATCATAACTGTCCATGGCTCGTTCTGGAATAAGTTCGTTTTCTCTAAACACGTTACTTTGTTTAAGTAAACAATCTAAAAGTGTTGTTTTACCATGGTCGATGTGGGCGATAATGGCAATGTTTCTGATTTTATCCGGAACATACTTAAGATTTTCCGGAACTAGAGCGGTAGGTTTTATTGTCATAATTTTTTATCTTAGGGGTTGATTTTTTCAAATGATTATATAACGAATCTTATAGAGTGTCAATGAGGCTTAAAGGTAAATAGAAGAATTTTTCCTTAAAAAAAGGCTCTTCCTTGAAAAGAAAGAGCCTTAGTTGATTTTTCAATTTAAAAATTAACCTTTTAAAGGTTTCTTAACGAGTTTTTTTCCATTATTCATGACATCTGTCTGAAATAGCTCCACCCAAATAGGAGAGCTCCAGGCTATGTGACCATCTTCTTGTTGAGCTCGTAGATAGTAATAAGTGAAGAAAGTTTCATCAACAGCAGATTTTAAAACATTATCTTCTAATGAATTGGACTCATCAAATTCAAATTCAAATCTATCATCTACAGGAGTGAATTCTTTGATTACAGATCCATTACGAATAATTTCTAATTTTTTTAGCTTGCAAGTTCCAATAACATATCCTTGCATATAACGGTTGTGAACAAGTCCTGGTTTAGATTTTGTAGAAAGGACGCAGCCCATAGGAAGTCCTGCAATCTCCAAATGAATAATCATCCTGGCACCTGTTGTTGCGTAACAGCGGCGGTCTCTTACTGCTTGCATAATACCATCGCGTGATTGGGAGGAAGAGATGACAGCTGTTAAACCTGGTGTGTATTGAACTTGATCAGAAAGGTATAAAGAAGAAAAAATACCTCTATCATCTAACCCACCAGCTACAAAACCAAAGCGGTGGCCAAGATTAAGAGCTCGCCTGATAGACCCTTGGGCATCTTCTTCTACACCCTGTTTTCCACCAGCTGTAATAGGTCTTAAGTTTCCTTCGTCTTTTGCACACTCAGAACTTCCCCAGCCGTTATAGATTTCTACAACAGGCTCATATTCGGGATTGAAGTCTTCAAAGTTATAGCAGCTTTTCTTGCCCATTGTAAAAGAAGGTATTCCTATAAGTTCTTTTGGCGTATGGCTTTTATATATTTTCTTTAATGAAGTGGCTTTCGGATCTTTTTTGCGAAGAAGAGGTTTGTTGTCTTTAGTAAAGACAAGCTGGCGCAGACCTTCTGTAGGATCATTGTTATACCACTGAGATCCTAGATAGGTAATAAAGCGATCTTCTTCATTAAATTCTGCAATTTGTAAAGAAATGGTTTTCCAAGCATCTGCTGAAGTTTCTTCTTCAGTATCAAATGAGGAGGAAGCAAAAAATTGGTAAGCTAAATCGTCTCGGCAGTAGCGTAAGCAAGATTCAATTTGTGTAGAAGCATCAAACCTGTCAAATTCACCATGGAATACGCCCCAATAAATACTTAAATTATTCTCTGAGTCGATACATTTAATAGGAGATGAGTAAAACACCTCTTTTGTTGCAGTATTTACAAGTTTGATTCTATAGATTCCAGCTTCGTTAAAATAAAGGTTCGGCAGGTTGATAAAACCGGTTTCTGGAACAAAGAGCTTCCAGTTGAGGTTTTCTCTTAATTGATCGTAAGAAAAGTCAATTAAAGTTCCCTCTGGAGCATTGCATGTTAAATTTCCATGACAATCTTCAAAGCGTACTACGACATCAAATCGTTCGTTTTTATTAACCATCGATGGAGTGATGACGCGGATATTTTTAAGCTCACTTCCTTTGACATCTAAAGAAAAAACTTCTGGATCTTTGTAGTCCCCAGACCCTTTTGTGTCGATATAAAGGTGAAAAGGCCTTCTTCTTTGTACATGTATTTGAACTTTTGATCCTACGCCCTTAGGTTCGAAAGAACCTATAAAAATAGAGATTTCATCACCAGCTTTTACTTCTGAGGGGAGGATGAATTCAAATTGTGGGCACGTTTTAGATTTGCCTTGAATAGCTTTAGCTGGGACTACTACTGCTTGAGGAAGTTCCATCCAAATAAGATTCTCTTTAATTTTTAAATTAGTTTGAGGAGTTTGCCAGTCAATATCTCGACCGCGAGATAATAGATCAAATTTAAGCCTTGTCCCTTTATAAAGATTGTTAGATGGAGAGTAGACAAATTTAAAAGTCGAAGTCTTTCCAGCAAAAGCAGACTTAGGTTCGATATAACAAATAGAGCGGCGCATAAATTAAGAACTCCTTTAACATGATTGAAGGATATCACTTTACACGAAATAACCATTCTTTTTCAAGAGACGATTCAATGATAAATTAGACTTGGAATGGCTGTAAATCTGCGACTACGGAAAAAACCTATTCAAGGCGCGCTTAAAGCTCTTCTACCACAGCTGGAATAATTCGAACTTTTTCTATAATACGTTCAGAGGATTTTAAAATTTCCAGATCAAAATTTTCATGATGGATGCGCCAGCCTTTTGTTGGGATAGCACCCGCTCTATGGAAAATATAACCACCTAAGGTGTCATATTCAGGGCTGTGGGGAATGAGTATTCCTAGCTCTTTTTCAATGTCAATGATATTCATTTTGGCATCGACAATCCAGCCGCCTTGTGGATAAGGGGTAAAAAGAATTTCTTCTTGAGCATCATCATATTCATCTGCGATTTCGCCAACAAGCTCTTCTAAAATATCTTCAATTGTTACAACGCCTTCAGTGCCGCCATATTCATCCACAACAATTGCTAGGTGAATTTGTTTAGAGCGAAACTCCTGAAGAAGGTTCGAGATTTTCTTGGTTTCTGGTGTGTAGATAATCGGCTTTAAAAGATGTTCTATCGAGGTTGTTTTAAGAGAGCCTTGATTTTCCATCTCTAGATAGGAACTGAGTAAATCTTTGTAAAGAAGAACCCCTATAATATTGTCCGTTGATTTTTTGTAGACAGGAATTCTGCTGTAACCTTCTTTAGAAAAACAGTTGGCGGCGTCATGGATGGAGCTGTCGGAGGGTAGGATCACAACGTTGACACGAGGAACCATGATTTCTCTTGCAATCCTATCTTTAAAAGAAGCTACAGAAATCATGAGTTTTTTCTCCTGAGGAGATAGCTCGTGTTGTAGATCTGATTCTAAAACAAGTTCCAAGAGTTTATCTTTAATTTTATAAGGAGAGACTGGAGGAGGTCCATCTTTATCTTGAGCAAAAATCATTTTTTGGATTTTTAAAAGTACAAAAGTGATAGGACAAAAAATTGTTAGAAAGATAGAGGCTATAGGATAAAATAACTTAATAGCTGTCAAGGGGCTTGCTGAACCAAATAAGTTTCCTAAAAAATCAAAGATTAGACCTATGATAACGATAATAGAGATAATCAAAATGAAAATGGAGGGCTGTAGAAAAGTATGATGATCTTTTTCTAAAAATACAGAGGAAAAATAAGGTTGAGAAAGGAAATAAAAAATAAAAGTAGTAGCGTAAAGTATTCGAGTAATTTGCTTGGTAGAGCCGTTTAAAATAAGAAGGTTGTTCCAACCATCTTTATGGAATATTTTTTTTACAAAAAAATAAAAATAATAAAGCACCCTATGTGAATGAAATTCTTTTTTTATTTGAGTTTTTCCCAGAGCAAGCATAGCTTTAGAGATCACAGAAAAGCACATTGATCCTAAAAGACACAAGAGGGGAAAGAGTAAACTTTCAATCGTCATGACATCTAACCTTTTTTATTAGGGTGCTTTTTTTTTGAGATAAGATCAATTATTTTTTTAGAGAAAGAGATGTTGTCGTTTTTAAGATGAGATTTTTTTCTTGAAGCAATTGCATACAAGAGGCTTCTTTAGAGCGCATAAGAATTTGATCTTCTTCGTCAATGTCGTCGTATCCCAAAAGATGCAATATGCCGTGAACAACATAAAGAGTGAGTTCTTCTTCAAAGTTTAAAAGATTTGCTTGAGAGTATTCGAGAGCAATATCTGGACATACAAAGATCTCGCCAAGGATTTTATAGAAAGAATCATCTTCTAGGTCATCCATGGGAAAAGAAATGCAATCTGTAGGGGAGGGATCGTCAAAATATTCCTCATGAAGCTTGCAGATGTCTTCAATGTTAACAAAGTGAATCGAAACTTCATCACATGTAACTTGCTCTTTTTGCAAGATACATGCGACGAGTTGGTGAACTTGTTCAGAGCTAACTTCAATAAGATGTTGAGAATTGGTGAAATGCACAATCATCTAAATAGCCCTTACTTGCTCACAAGTGTTTTAGGAAGACCAGTAATTTTTTTATCTTTACCTTCTTGAAAACGCCCTGTAGCTTTCATGACATCAAGTCTTTCGAAGCGTTTTAGTACGTTGCGTTTTGCGACAGTCTTTCCTGACGTGCCATAGCTAGGATGTCTAGACATGAGATATTCCTTCTTATTTAATTTTGCCAATAAATATATTTGTGTTTTTTTCTCCCACAAAACCATTAGGGTGCTCTTTATATCCAAGAGGAAGCTTGTCTTTTAAAGCCCCTGTTTTAGGAGATGGATAGCGGCGTTTTCTTGGGCTTACCCCTCTTCTTTCTTCTTGCTTACTGATTCTAACCATGAGTTGGCCTCCTGCTCTTAAGTTTTGCGCGTAAGTATAAGAGCTTACAGCGAATCCTTCAAGATTTTTTATAAAAACTTTGAGAATAAACTCAAAGTTTTTTTAAAAAGGAGGGCTGGAT
>JBAWWQ010000078.1:0-7118 GCA_037146655.1 Chlamydiota bacterium
ATGCTACCCACTCCTATAGCAGAGCCTGCAGCTGCTAAGATAAAGCCAAGTCTAGAAGCCCAGTGTTCTCTTTGTTGTTTCATATATGCCATAAAATAAATGGTTGTAATTGCGCCTAATTTTTATCATATTAGAGAAGAAAAGACAATGTTAAATTAAAGGTTAGGACCAGCTAATGAAGATTATAGCAGCTCAAATTAATCCTACAATAGGGGCCTTAAAAGCTAACACAAACAAAATATTGGATGCTATAGACCTGGGAAGAGGGCAAGGTGCCAATCTAATTTTATTTCCGGAGCTTGCTATTTGCGGATACCCTCCACAAGATTTGCTTTTTCATCAAACATTTATTGATGAAATGGAAAAGTGTTTAGAAATTATTTTGAAGGCATCTCAGGGGCTTACAGTTGTTGTGGGGTTGGCTCGCCGCAATGTTACACTCATAGAAAAAAAATTATTTAACAGTTTGGCTATTTTACACGATGGAAAGCTGCTTGGATTTCAAGATAAATGGCTCCTTCCTATGTATGATGTTTTTAATGAAAGGCGTTATTTTGAACCAGGTAAGGAGATGAAACTGTGGGATATAAATGGGGTCCAAGTAGGAATTACTATTTGTGAGGATATGTGGCCAAACGCTGGATATGTGGATGAAACACGTTATGATAGGGATCCTATAAAAGTTTTAGCAAAGTTAAAACCCGATATTATGTTAAATGCTTCCGCATCGCCATATCAGATGCATAAAGTTGATATGCGGCTTAATGTATGTAGACAAGCTGCCCAAACACTGAAATGTCCTGTGGTTCTTTGTTGCCAAGTGGGCGCGAATGATCAAATTGTTTTTGATGGCCATAGTGCTTATATCGATCAAAATGCAGTAGTATGCAAAGTAGCTAAGGGATTTGCAGAAGATAGTTTGTATATAGATACAAAAGTAGCTAGTCAGGTGGATCACTTTTCTGAAGATGTGATGGGGGGATTATGTGCAGCTTTAAAAATGGGGATTGAAGATTATTGCCAAAAATCCAAGTTTCAAACTGCTTGCCTTGGCATTTCAGGAGGGATAGATTCAGCGCTGGTTGCTTACTTAGCGAGAGAGGCCCTTGGTAAAGAGCGTGTCGTAGGTGTTTGGATGCCTTCGATGTATTCTTCAAAAGAAAGTCAAGAAGACGCTTTTGAGCTTTGTAAAAATTTAGGGATAGAATGCATAACTGTTCCTATTACAGAGACCTTTTATTCTGCTTGTGAAGTGTTACAGCCTGAATTTCAAGGTAAGAAAGTAGATATTACCGAAGAAAACTTACAAGCTCGTATAAGAGGGCTCATGTTAATGGCTTTATCTAATAAGCATGGACATCTTGTGTTAAGTACGGGAAATAAGAGTGAACTTGCTTTGGGATATTGCACTCTTTATGGCGATATGTGCGGCGGGCTTGGTGTGATAGGAGATGTTTTAAAGACCCAGGTGTATCAGCTTGTTGGTTATATTAATAAACAAGCTAAAAAGGCAATAATTCCTCAAAGGGTAATTGATAAACCACCGTCTGCTGAGCTAAAACCCGGGCAAAAAGATATAGATTCACTACCTGATTATGCAATTGTTGATAACATCTTGCAAGGATATGTTGAAGATTATTTGGATGCGGAAGAGATTTCGCAAAAATATGGGATTGCTATAGATGTTGTTGAAGATCTTATTCAAAGAATTCATAACGCAGAATATAAAAGAAGGCAGGGGCCTCCAATTATTCGGGTGTCGAAAAAATCTTTTGGAGTAGGGCGCCAGTATCCAATTGTTCAAGGTTTTAAACTGACTAGTCGGTCCAAGTAAGGGGTAGGATGTCTTGGATATGATGGACTTGATGTCTGAGCATCATGAGTCTATCAAATCCAACGGCAACACCATAAAAATCTTTACCTGCAAGGCTTTCTAAAGCTTTTAAAAAATTATTGTCGATAGGTAGAAAAGATTTTCCAAGAGAGTTCCTTTTTAAGGAGTTTTCTATCAGCCTTTTTCTTTGCTCTTTAGGATCTGTTAGTTCATGGTAGCCATTAGCAAGTTCTAATCCTTGATGGTAGCATTCAAACCTTGCTGCATAATTTATTCCACCTTCTTCGAACGTATTAGATAGTGCGGCTTGAGATGCAGGGAAATGAGTAATAAAGGTTAATTTGTTTTGACCAAGTGTTTTTTCTGCAAGATCCCATAAAAAACTTAAATAGACATCTTTATCTGAAGATTCAATTGACAACCCAAGTGTTTTACAAAATAAAGCAAGCTCTTCTACAGATAATAATAGAGGATCGATACCATGAGCTTGCTTTAGCGCAAAGCTATAGTGGATAATTTCATAGGGGAGATCATTTAAAAATAGAGTAATTAGCATCCTTGTTTCTTCTAAAAGATCTAAAAAGGAAAAGGGCGAGCGGTACCATTCGATCATGGTAAATTCTATAGCATGTTTTGGGCTTAATTCTTCTTTTCTATAGACATGAGACATTTGATAGATGTTATGTAGCCCTTGAGCTAAAAGCTTTTTCATCCCATATTCTGGTGAACTATGCAAATATCCTTTTTGATTAAAGCTAGCTTCCGTTTCTAAAATATCGATATAAGGGTCTATGGGAGCTGTAGAGGATAAGATGGGAACATCCACTTCTAAAACAGCACGCTCTTGAAAAAAGGTGCGTACTGTTTTAAACATCAATGCTCGATCTTGCAATCTTGCTAGAAAATTACACTCGAGAGACATATTCACATGTGCGTGTATCGACTTTAATTTTTTCCCCTTCTTCTATAAAGATAGGGATTTGTACTTTGGCTCCAGTTTCTAAAACAGCAGGTTTTAATACTCTTCCAGAAGCTGTATCACCACGTACCCCAGGAGCTGTTTCTGTAATAAGTAGTTCCATAAAAGTAGGAGGTGAAAAATCTACAGCAGAGCCTTTATAGAAAATGATGTCGTAGAGTTGATCTTCTTTTAGCCAGATTGTTTTCCCTTCAATTGCACTAAATGGGATCTCTAGTTGTTCAAAGTTCACATCATCCATAAAGACAGCTTGGTCTTGTTCTTGATAAAGTAGACGCATTTTTCTTTCTTCTACATCGGCAATTTCAAATTTTTCACCAGATTTAAATGTGCGCTCAATAACACGACCAGATATAAGATGCTTGAGTCTTGTTCTCGTAAACGCTTGTCCTTTACCAGGTTTAACAAACTCAGCACTGATAAGGTTATAGGGTTCATTATCAATTTCTAGCTTCATTCCATTTTTAAAATCGTTTGTACTGACTTGTGCCATGATGTGGATCCTTAATAGGTTATAAATATCTGAAAGAATTGTCTCTGATTAGAGGATATTTTTCAAATGAAAGGTCAAGCTCGTACTCCTGAAAGGCGATTAACTTGATGGGTGAGCTTCTCCCTTTCTAAAGCAAAGGCCTGGCGCTCTTTTTCAAAAAGATCCTTTACAACTTCTAGTTGTTTGGCGACTTTGTTGTATTCTTCAAGTGTTTTTTGATGGTCAATAAGAAGGTTAGCTTCCTCTTTTTGTAGGGTTTTAATGGCGTCTGTTGTGATTTGATGATCTTTGATTAGTTGATGAAGTTTATCAACTATTGTATTAAGCTCAGTATTACTTTGTTTAAGTTCTGTGATTTCATGTTTAAGTAGAGCTATATTTTCTTGGTTTATTTTCTTTATATCTTCAGCGATTTTAAGAAATTCTTTATTTGTTTTTTTTAATTGATTAACTACAGCAATAAGAGCTCTTTTTTTTTGAAGTTCTCTGCCTGTTCTTTTTAATATAATGATAACGCCAGCTGAGCATACGGTTGGAATAAAATTTAAGCTTATCAAAGAAAAGGTGAAACTTATAGAGACTAAGTGCTTACTTAAAATAGTACAAGATTCTAATAAATCAGGATCTTGCTCTCGCATTTTTAAAGGAGAGGAAAATATAGGGGCTGTTGCTTTTTGGACAACGTATTTTAAAATAGGGAATTCATTAAATAGATAAGAAGTATCACATACATGTCTGATACCTGTTTCAATGCTTCGTGGTAGGTGCATGACTAGCATTCCTTGATTAAAATAATTAATTGCGAAAATCCTAGTCTTTTCATGAGTTTTTGGAAATAATTTTCTTAAAAATTAATTAACAATTCCATTATGTAGTGAGGTAGCTCAAATAGGGGGTCTATGGAATCTGACTTTAAAAAAGAAGAAACTTTTTGGAATGAGGAAATTAAAGAAGAAGAGTTTGCAAGGCAAACCTTAGAAAGATACGCGGGGTGCAAGCCAGAAGAGTTTCGTTCTTGTCTGATTTTGACAAATTTTCCTCGTTATGTAGAGTACTTTGCTAAGACAAGGAATGTTCCTGTAATAGAAGGATTAATGTTTAAAGTGGCTCACTGCCCAAAAGATGACATCTCAATTTTAGATTTTAAGATAGGGTCACCAGCTGCGGCACTTACTGTAGATTTATGTTCATATTTGCCTGTAAAAGCTTCTTTATTGCTTGGGATGTGTGGGGGTTTAAGGCGTAGGTATGCTGTGGGAGAGTATCTTGTTCCAATAGCGAGTATTCGTGGTGAAAAAACATCTGATTTTTATTTGCCATCTGAAGTGCCTGCATTAGCAAACTTTTTTATGCAAAAAGCTGTGACAGATGTTTTTGAAGAAAACAAGATGCCCTATCATATAGGGATCACCTATACATCTAACATTCGTTTTTGGGAGTTTAATGAAGAGTTTAAAGACAAGCTTAAGGCGACTAAAGCTCAAGGGTTAGAGCTTGAGTGTGCTACGCTTTTTGCGGCAAGTTACAAACGTAAATTTACTTTAGGAGCGCTTTTACTTATTTCCGATCTTCCTCTTAATCGAGGAGGAGTAAAAACAAAGCAAAGTGCAGAATATGTGTATGAGCATTTTATGCCCGATCATATAGAAAAGGGGGTACTTATCCTTAAGCGGGCTAGGGAGATGGTCCAGCGTAAAGTAAAAGGGATTTATCAAAGAGATCAATATTCTTAGAAAATGCCATTTTGGCCGATAAAACTCAAAAATAGGTGTTTTTTGGCCGATAAGTTCATGAAAATGGCCGTATTCATGATAAAACCTTGAAAAAGTGGCCGTATTGGTGATATAATTGGCCGTATAATGTTTAATATAGGGAATTATGGATCTTCAATCTAAAAAAATGGCCGTATTGCGTCAAATAAGTCAGGGGATGGAGTCTTATAGTTTAAAAGAAATACTAGTCAAATTAGGAGAAGGGTATTCAGAAAGGAGTCTTAGGAGATGGTTAGCAGATCTGGTTCAAGAGGGCTTGATAGAGCAACTTGGGGCTAAAAAAGCGACTCGTTATAAGGCTGTGTATTATAAAATAGATCATCTTGGTAAGTGTTTTAGTGTGGAAAGCGAGGATATACTTAAGCAAATAAGGACCCCTCTTTATGAGAGGATGCCTATGATTTATAGGGATGAGTGGATAGAGGCATATGAGCCAAATAAGAGTTTTTATATTCCATTAGAATTAAGATTGCAGTTATTTCAAGCTGGCAGACGGTTGAAGTTGGATGATCTTGCTGGGACGTATGCTCGACAAATTTATAATCGATTATTAATTGATCTTTCTTATAACTCTTCTCGTTTAGAAGGTAATACTTATTCTCTCATAGATACGCAAAAACTTCTTTTAGAAGGGGCTAGTGCAGAAGGGAAGCTTAATGATGAAAAGATTATGATTCTTAATCATAAGGAGGCTATTCGCTATTTAGTTGATACAGCTCCTAAATTAGTTGTGAGTGATCAGACGATTTATACAATACATTATCTATTAGCAGATGGCCTTTTAGAATCTCATGATACAGGTTGTGTTAGAAACCAGGCTGTCCGTGTAGGTGGGTCGGTTTATATTCCTTTTGAAGACTCAAAACAGTTACTAGTTCGACTAAATCGTGTTATTGAAAAAGCAGCTCAGATACAAGATCCATATGAGCAAAGTTTATTTTTGTTAATACATATTAGTTATCTACAAGCCTTTTTAGACGTTAATAAGAGAACGGCAAGGTTAAGCGCTAATATTTCTTTGATTAAAAACAATCTTGTCCCCTTGTCTTTTAATGATATTGAAAGAGAAGATTATAATGGTGCTATGATTGCAATTTATGAATTGCAAGATATGCGACCATTGTTGGAGCTTTATATTTTTTCTTATATGAGGACCTGTAAAATATATGATTTAACGATAAAATCTGTAGGGTATGATGAGGTACGTGTAAGATATCGGCAGCAGCGTCGTGCTATAATTCGAGAGATAATTTTACATCATAAAATAGGTAAAGCTCTACATACATATATCCAGAATGAAGTTCCTAAATTAGTTAAAAAAGAAGATCAAGAAGCTTTTATTCAGGATCTTATGGAAGATCTTAAAGAGATTAATCCAAATCGTATAGTGGGTCTTGGTATTACTGAAAAAGAATTAGAGAGCTGGAATCGGGCTCAATCTTTATAAGATTGTTATGGAGAATAGGATTTTATATAGCGTATAAACTTATTCGACGAATCACAAAATTTTTTATAGAAAACAACTAAATTCATTATGGTTTTTTTAAAAAATAAGAAGAGGGGTATTTATTAAGAGCTTCTATTAACATACTCGACTGTGAAACAGGCGTAGGTGGTGATGGAGGAGTAGAAGGGGGAATCGTCATAGTAATAGCCAGGGGCGCAGACAGGCCATCAGTGATTATCAGAGGTGGGCTTGAAGGGCTGTTAACATTTATAATCGTGATATCGGTGAAAATACTGCCAATATAGGCGGATTTTCCATCAAGTGTCATAGCAATACCTACCAGTTTTGAGGTAGAGTCTATTGTAGTCACATTAGTTGGATTAGAAACATCAAGAATAGAAACACTACCTGAGGGAGAAGGTGCCATCACGTTGCCAGTATTTACAACATAAGCCGATTGGCCATCAATTGTCATTGCAATATTTATGGGATGATACCCTACAGCAATTGTTTGTGGGGATAGAGATGGATTAGCTACATTGATCACCTGCGCGGCAAACCCCGTCTTTCAAGGCGGGGTCAAGAGCGCAAAC
>JBAWWQ010000079.1:0-7107 GCA_037146655.1 Chlamydiota bacterium
TCTTGCCATTTTGGCATTTGTACAAGTTTCTCGGTAGATTTATATGGATTGCAAATGCCTTCCATATCTGTGAACTCACTTAACTCTCTATGCAAAGTCCATAAGGCATTGAGTTGAGTACTTGTAATATCAAACTCCTTATACTTTTCCAAAATAGGCCCTCCCTCTTCAAAAAAGTCTCCAACAGCATCATCAATATCATTACATTCAGGCCCCTCAATCCTTACACAAACCGACTCCTGATATTGCTCTTCTACAAGACGAACTATATTCTTAAGAAATTCTTCTAAAATCTGTTTTCTATCTATATCTCTATCCATTATCAATCTCTATAAATACATTGATAATCAAGTAAAAGGTGATTTTTGATGAAAATTAAATTCTTCTAGTACTTGTTTTGCCAAATTTCTAATCTCTTGCCATTTTGGCATTTGTACAAGTTTCTCGGTAGATTTATATGGATTGCAAACGCCTTCCATATCTGTGAACTCACTTAATTCTCTATGCAAAGTCCATAAGGCATTGAGTTGACTAGACGTAATACCATAATCTTGATACTTTTCCAAAATAGGGTTCCCATCATCAAAAAAATCACAAACTGCATCATGAATATCATTACATTCAGGACCTTCAGCCCTCACCCAAACCCTCTGCTGATATTGCTCATCAGCAATACAACCTATATTTTTAAGAAATTCTTCTAAAATCTGTGCTCTAATCTGATCTTGATCCATTATTACTCTCTATAAATAAATTCATAAATTGGTATATGTGCTTCTGGTGAGCTATTGGGCACTACATTTCCAAATTTATCAACAGAGCGTCCATTAATTCTATGATTAACATAGGGCTCTCTTTGACGCGGAAAAGGACTATGTGGTTGCCCTGGCATTATTCTTACATAAGTGCCTTCATCTTTAGGATGTATATATTTTATCCCCCCTCCTTTATCTGTAAATTTAATTCGATAACTTCCAGGAATCCCAATAGGTCGATTAAAAGCATTCACTCCTGCCTTATAAAGAATCTCTCTTATTTGTTGTTCTGAAAGATACTGACCCCGATATGGCTTTATAAAGGCTTCAGCTTTTTTACATCTTTCATAAGACTCTAATTTTGCAGCATCACTTACAATACTCTCAAATGTACTAGCCACAGTTTTTTCTAAAGACCCGGCCTGTTTTAACTGAATAATTTCACGGTGTGTTAAGCCCAACTCTTCCGCTATAACTGCTGTCTGTTGACCAGCTTTAATTAGATCTCTGACCCTTGTAAGATTTTGTCCTTTAAAGAGCATTCCAGGAGGCGGGATGATCCCTATCTCAAAATCGCTCTTTAAGCTATTTACCTGGGCATCTGCAGCATATCCTTCAGCATAATTTGTAGAAAAAATCTCATCAATTTTTTCATGAGCTGTAGCTATAAATTTTTCATGGTTTTTTACTGGCGTACCCTGAAAAAGCATGTTATCTGACTGCGCATCAGATGGACTCGGTAAAACTGCTGCTCCCACAGCTCTGATGTCTTCCATAAACTGAGGAATACATAAAGTAAATTCCGCAATCGCATCTAATGCTTCATGCGCTACTAAAGCGCCGACATCCCTTGCTTTTTCAGCAAAAGATATCTCTTGAGGAGCCATTGGATAGATCAAAGTAACTCCACTATCCTCTTGTGTCATTTCTTTAAGTAAAGCAACGTGTTCATCAATAGTTGCCTGCAACTCAGGAAACTCCTGAAAAGCCGCTTCAATTTGAACCTCTAATTGAGTATCTTGTTGTAAAAACGGAATAATCTCTTCCTCAAAGACTGTTTCGGATGCAGAAGAATCTGATTCAATCATAGATTCAGGATCAGTTTCAGCAGCTGACTGCACTCTTGAAGCATTATTTGGCTGCTCATCTTCTGCTGCCCCTGCCATAGTTGCACCGGCTGCTCCAGCAGCTGCCGCCGCACCAGCAGTTCCTAAAACTACACAAACAACAACAGTGACAACTACAACTACTACAGCACCAACAATAATAGCTGTTTTATGTTCTTTGACAAATTTTTTTGTCTTCTCCCATGTTTTTTTGATCATGCCCTTACAAAGGACCACATCTTCTCGATCATAAGAAACAGCAGGAACTAACCTAAGCTCTCCATCTAAAAAATAAGCATATTGATAAGAGCTCTCATCTAGGCTAAGAAGCGCCTGGATATCGTCATCTAAAGTATCATTGGCAATTTCATAAGCAGAAGCTCCTTGTTTAGCCAAAAAAGCAATAAAATGATTAATGTTTTCTAACTCTTGGATACTGCATTTTGCTTCTAAATCGCCATTTTCTAATTCCTCAAGTAAATTAAGAACATCGTCATAAGAAAATATCTGGTAATTTTTAATACCCTTTTGAACGCTTTTTTTAATCTCTTGCTGATACATCCTCAACTCTGACATATGAGGCTGAGGTGCAGCTATTAATGATGGCAGAGTAAAAAGAAGTATAGAATTGACTAATAATTTTAAATATTTCAAACTTCTCTCCACATCGCAATATTCTAGTCAGGTCTTTTAAACAAGCCCACAAATTTAGGAGATAAAAAATAACCCAGTAATTGTTAATGTTTCAATAAAAATTTAATTTAGCGAAAAGCGTTTTTCAAGATATGAATCCTCTTGCATAGCGCTTTGCATTGTTTTTGTTAGAAAAGCCATCTGATCTAAACTAATGGGACCCAATAATGGAGCAACAAGCATTTTTATCATAAATTTTACAGTAGAATCCTCACCTAGTTTTCTTCCCATATAATGGATATGAACATGAGGAACTGTTTGACCTACCTCTATTCCATTTTTTTGAAGAAGTAAATATGACTCTGTACCAAAAGTCTCTTTAGAAGCTTGATGAACTTTTTTAATCACTTGATTTATTTGAACGACCTCTTCATCAGACAGCATTTCAAACCTTTCAATATGCCTTTTAGGAATAATAAGAAAATGCGCTTCTACAACAGGTTTATGGGTATATAACGCGATAACAAAATCATCTTCATAAAATTTTTGACGACTTACTATTGAAGTTTCGCAAAAAGCACAAGACTTCGTATCTAGAGAAGGTTTAAACAGATTAGGTAATAAATATCCAAAGGCGACTACAACTATTACTATAAATAAAGAATACATCCATTTCTTTAACATATTTTAGTCTTTATGCTGTATTTTACAAAATAATTTTGCTAAAAAGCCCCTCATGATCCGAAAGTGCTTTTTCCTTAAAAACATGAGAATCGTAACCGGTTTCTACAAGAGTAGTAGAAATAGAACTTCCTGTTTCTTTTACAAGCATCGTATGATCTAAATTCAATCCTTGAGAAATAGGCTTACCTGTTAAAGATGCACAAAATGCATCTCCACCCCATGTTTTGCCTTCAAATGCATCCCCTTTATAAAAACGCTCATGCCATAAAGATGCCGCATACTCTTTATCATCTAGATTTAAATCGCCTGTCACAATAGTACAAAGATGATTTTTGCGCATAGAGTCTACTTTATCCAAAAGCATTTGCATCTGTCCTCTTCTAGCAATAACCTCTTCTTCTGTCGGAAATGCAGGAAGCTCTGAATGTTGCAAATGGGTTGTATGGATTTGTGCAAATTCTTTTCCTTCACTAACTAACTCAAAAGAAAAAACGCCTTTTGCTGCATTTTTCGTTCTTCCTACAAGAAGCTCTAAAGGAAACTGTAAAAACTGTGCTTTTGTAATCTGATATTTACTAGCAACTAAAATGCCAGAGGACACACCTATAGCTTTGGGTCCTATGTTATAATAGAAATGTGTATAACCATGTGACGCTAGTTTATCTCGTATCATAAAAGCGGAATGCACATCAAATGTCTCATATAAACAGTTAACATCGGCATCTTTTTCAAGCACCTTCTCTATGATTGGATCTACTCTAGAAGTCCATGGCATTACCCCACCATCGGTAATTGTATAACCAGCTCCTACGCAGCAAATATTCCAAGAAAGAAGTGAAAATGTCCTATCATGAGATAAACTTTTACCAACTCCTATAGATTCTTTGATGAAAGGTACTTTTTGAAGATAAATTGCTAAAGAGCGGACTCCAACAGCAGGGGCTGTTGTAAAAACAGCTATACAGCCATAAAAGGCAACAGCTACTGCAAGCAAAACTTTTCTTGCAAAATTCACAATTTTATAATCTTGTGCTTGCAGCGTATCTACTACGTAAATTCTACGAAAACATTCATGACTTTTACAAATAGGATCTGTCAGATACGAAGCTAATTGAAATAGCCTTATTACAACTATTTCACCTAGAGAATTTTCTACCTGATTATTTAATTGAACAGCCGGAGGGTAAAGCTCTACGCAACTTAAGTCTACAGCCTGTAATGTGCTCATGTTTTAGAAACTTCCCATAGCAGCTTCTCTTCTTTCTTGAAAACGCCGCTCGCGAGCTAGTACTCTTGGATCCTTATCCAGTTCGTTTTCTGCTTTAGCAGCTAACTGGCCACATCCACCACTGACATCTTGAGCTCTACTATACCTAATAGGTGCCGGAATACCGCGATCGCTTAAATAAGACTGAAACTGCTCAATTGCTAAAGCCTGAGAAGCTTTCATATCAAGTCCTGGAAAATGGTTGATAGGAATTAAATTCACCTTAGCTTTTAACCCATGTAAAAACCTTACAAGTTGCTTAGCTTCTACAAGGCTATCATTCACTCCTTCTATCATCACATACTCAAAAGTAATACCATAACGAGGTGGCGCTGGATACTCCATCAATGCTTTTTTTAATTTACTTAAAGGATATTTAAGATTAATCGGCATCATCTCGCTACGTTTTTCATCTGTAGCTGCATGTAAAGAAATAGCAAGCCTTACAGGCAAATCCCTACCTAGCCGATAAATTTCTGGAACAAGCCCTGATGTAGAAATGGTTACTCTTGTTTTAGAAAGACCTAAGCACTCAGGATCGATCATAACAGTACAGGCTTTAACAACTGCTTCATAATTATCTAAAGGCTCACCCATCCCCATAAAGACAACATTTGAGATTTTGCCTTTATCACCTAAAAGATGGTTGGCAAGTAAAATCTGATCTAAAATCTCACCGGAGGTTAAATTCCGTTTAAATCCCATCTTACCCGTTTGACAAAAAGTACATGCCATCTTACAACCTACTTGACTACTAATGCAAAGAGTGATCCTTTCATCGTAGGGCATCAATACCATTTCAATAAGCTTTTTATCATGTGTTTGAAGTAAAAATTTTTCACTACCATCTTTTGAAGCAAGCCTTGCATGGATTTTTAAAAAATCCCAATTAAAACTTTCTAAAAGCTTTTGACGTATGGGCTGAGCTAAATTCGTAAACTTAAGAGGGTCAGTTACATTTTTTTTGAAAATCCACTGCATCACCTGTTTGCCGCAGTATTTAGGAAAATTATTTTCTACAAACCACTGTTCCCACTCCTGAAGAGAATACTCCCAGGCTAACTCTTTTTTTAGTGGCACCTCTAAAATAACTTTTAAGCTCATAAATCCATTCCCTCAAAGTGATAAGGGAGTCATTATACTGATAAAGCTCTATTGAATAACAGTTTTTTTATTGTTATTTAAGCCCTGTTTTTCGTATTATTGCCTAATAATTAATTGACACCTATTTTCTATGCATAAAAAAATCTCTAACATCTCTTTAGCACTATTAATTATTGCAGCTATTGATAGTATTAGAAACCTTCCCTCTTCCGCCCTATTTGGCTCCTCGTTAATCTTTTTTTTTATTTTATCGGCTATTTTATTCTTTTTCCCCACAGCTCTTGTAGCCGCAGAACTCACAGCAGCTTTCCCTAAAGAAAGTGGTATTTACCACTGGATACGCCTAGCTTTTGGAGAAAAAATTGGTATGCTGGCTATCTGGTTGCAGTGGATCAACACTATGGTTTGGTACCCGACTATACTCTCTTTTATTGCAGGCACATTCGCCTATCTCATCAATCCCGCTTTAGTAGAAAACAAGACTTATTTAGCACTCATGATCGTGGGAAGTTTTTGGGGACTTACTTTAATAAGCTTACGTGGCTTTCATTTTTCAACAAAGGTGAATTCGTTATGTGCATTTCTAGGAACCATTATTCCTATGGCCCTACTGATTATTTTAGGTTTATTATGGGTTTTTAAAGGAGAACCTATTCAAATTAAATTTGGAATGCATGATCTTCTTCCTTCTTTAAATATAGATAACTGGATCTCGCTGACTGCTATTATGGCTTCCTTTTTAGGGATGGAACTTGCTGGAGTCCATATTTTAGATGTAAAAAACCCTCAAAAGAATTTCCCTAGAGTATTAATGCTTGCCGCATTTTTTATTTTGTTTTCTATGCTATTTGGCTCAATTGCTATTGCTATTGTACTACCTACCGCTCAGATTCATTTAGTATCAGGTGTTTTACAAGTATTTTCTGCATTTTTTCAGGCATTTCATTTAGCTTGGTTTTTACCAATCCTTGTTTTATCTATTGTTATTGGAAGTCTTGGCAATATCATTAGCTGGCAAACCTCTCCAGCTAGAGGGTTGCTTCATGCAGCCGAGTTTGGTTATTTACCAAAATTTTTCACTAAACAAACAGCTCAAGGTGTTCCTAAAAACATCATGATCACTCAAGCTTGCCTTGTCTCTATTGTTTGTCTTCTATTTCTTTTAATCCCTAGCGTAAATGGTTTTTATTGGTTTCTAACAGCTCTCAGCACAAATCTTTATATGCTCATGTATGTTCTGCTTTTTTTATCTGCTATTCGCTTAAGGCAAACACGCGTATTAGATAAAGCTTTTTTCCATATTCCAGGAAGAAAAAAAGGGCTTATTACAGTATGTACACTTGGACTACTTGGATGCTTTTTAACTCTTTTTGTCGGGTTCATCCCACCTACAGAAATTAATGTAGGCAATACAACCCACTACACCTTGTACATGGCTGCTATGATGATTTTCTCTATAGCCTCTGTAAGTGGATTCTTTATCTATAAAAAATGCAAAACCTCGTCAACTACCCCTCCCTAAAAGGAGAGGCTTGAAAAATAAATTCAAGCCCCATGT
>JBAWWQ010000080.1:0-7107 GCA_037146655.1 Chlamydiota bacterium
CTAATATAAAAGCTTTAGAAGCCTTTGCCTCTCCTAAAGAAACTGCATGGACCCAAATTACAGGCTTTTTAAGAGCCAAAATGGGATGCTCTTGCAATCCAAATCGGCTCCTTAAACTCTGTCGATATTTTTTCTTGTAAAATCTAGCCCATAGCATTTTAGGCAAATAGATGATTAGCAAGAGTAAAAGGGCCCCATTATAGAGCCACTTTTGCAAAAAATTAGTCATTAATGACAATATTTAAAAGTTTCCTAGGCAAGAAAATCTCTTTTAAGATTTTATGGCCTTCTAGATGTTTTTTAACATTCTCAATATCCTTACCTCTAGCAATCACTTCGTCTTTAGGGATATCTTTAGCAAGATCTAACCGGCCTCTAACCTTCCCATTTACCTGCACCACATAAGTCACTGCTTCTTCTATCAAATACTTGGGGTCAACCTTTGGAAAAGGCAAATAAGTAAGTGACTCTTTTCCACCAAGAATAAAATGACATTCTTCTGCAAAGTGCGGAGCAAAAGGATATAAAGCTTTGATCGCCATTAAAAGCACTTCTTTCGGGTAAAAGGCTAAAGGAGAAAAATCATTCATAAATTCCATCATTTTGGAAATAGCTGTATTGAAAGCCATCGCTTCAATATCGTGTTGAACGTTATGAATAAGTTTATGACCAAGCTTTAAAGCTTCTTCACTAGCTGTATCAGATACTTTATCTGAATTTACTAAATCATAAAAACGATTTAAAAACCTTTTACATCCAGAAATTGCTTCATTGTTCCATAGCTTTTCTTTATCAAATGGAGACATAAACATCTCATAAAGTCTTAAAGTGTCTGCACCATATTCTTCGATAATTTCATCAGGTGATACTCCGTTAAGCTTCGATTTAGACATTTTCTCAATGAGGCATTTTACACTATGTCCTTCCTTATCAAAAAAAAGACCCTGATCTTCCACAACCTCTGATTCAGGAAGATAACCACCTTTATCGAGTTTATAAGCCTTGGCTGTAACAAGACCTTGGTTTCTCAAGCTTTTAAAAGGTTCTTTTGTAGACACAAGACCACAATCAAAAAACACTTTATGCCAAAACCTTGCATAAAGCAGATGTAAAACAGCATGTTCAACACCACCCACATAAAGATCTACTGGCATCCAATATTTTTCAGCTTCCTTACTAAAAGCTGCCTCAGTATTGCAAGGGTCACAAAATCTCAAATAATACCAACAAGATCCAGCCCACTGCGGCATAGTATTAGTTTCTCTATAAGCTTTTTTTCCTGTTTTAGGATCTACAATCTCCACCCACTGTTTAACTTTAGCAAGAGGACTTTGCCCGTCTCCCGATGGTTTGAAATCCTGAAGCTCAGGAGGACAAAGTGGTAACTCATCTACAGAAAGAGCTCTTTTTGTTCCATCTTCAAAATGCAAAATAGGAAAAGGTTCCGCCCAATATCTTTGGCGAGAAAAAAGCCAGTCTCTTAATTTATAGGTAGTAGTTTTTTTTGCCTTACCCTGTTTCTCAAGCCATGCCGTCGCTTTTTCTTTAGCTTGCTCTATAGAAAGCCCTTCTAAAGACAAGTCCTGATAAGTACTATTGATGCATTTTCCATCAAAACCCCAACAAAGCTCTCCAGAAAGAACTTGTTGTCTAATTTCTTGCTCAGACACTCCCTTAGGAAGCTCCTGCGAAAACCCTTCTAAATCTGGGTCGTAAACAACTTTAACCTCACAACCATATTTTTTAGCAAACTCAAAATCTCTAGTATCATGAGCAGGAACAGCCATAACAGCTCCCGTACCATATCCCGTTAGCACATAGTCCGCTATCCAAATAGGAAGTTTTTGTTTTGTAATAGGATGCTCTGCATAAGCTCCTGTCCACACGCCGCTTTTATCTTTATTAAGCTCTGTTCTTTCTAAATCAGCTTTAGATGCAGTCTGTTTTTTATAGGCTTCAACACTATTTTTTTGATCTGCTGTTGTCACTTTATCTACAAGAGGATGCTCTGGAGCTAAAACAAGATAAGACAATCCGAAAATTGTATCAATACGTGTAGTAAAGGTCTCTATCACCTCGTCAAAATCTAAAATCTTAAAAGTTAAATTAACCCCTTCACTTTTTCCAATCCAATTTCTTTGAAGTTTTTTTAGATAATCTGGCCAATCAAGCTCATCAAGATCCTCTAAAAGCCTATCTGCATAGGCCGTTATCTTAAGAATCCATTGCCTTAAAGCCTTTTTAACAACAGGATACCCACCCTCTTTAGAAACTCCATCTTCCACTTCTTCATTTGCTAAAACGGTTCCGAGTGCAGGACAAAAATTTACCATGGCTTCTGCTTCATAGGCCAATCCTTTTTCATATAATTTAGTAAATAGCCACTGGGTCCACTTATAATAAGAAGGTTCACTTGTTGCAATTTCACGACTCCAATCATAACTAAATCCAAGAGAGCTCAGTTGTCTTTTGTAAGTTTCAATACTCGCTTCTGTTGTCACTTTAGGGTGCGTCCCTGTTCTAATGGCATACTGCTCTGCTGGCAACCCAAAACTATCCCATCCCATAGGATGTAAGACGTTATAACCCTGTTGTCTTTTATATCTGGCAATAACATCTGTAGAAGTATAACCTGTCACATGGCCAACGTGAAGTCCAGCACCAGATGGATAAGGAAACATATCCAAGATGTAGTACTTAGGCTTATTTTTATCGATAGTTGCCTTAAAAGTTTGATGCTTGTCCCAATATGTTTGCCATTTTTTTTCAATAGCTTGATGATGATATTTTTTTTGTTCCATAACGACTTTTTTAAAATTGATTTTTTTACGCAGCATAACAGCTTTAACCTATAAAAAAAACCTCTTTTAGAGATTAACAAATTCCCCTTAAAAAGCTGTGTTTTTCTACTGCACTTAATAAGATGGTTTTGTAAACTCTACGACGTCCGAAAGCTTAGCAACTATTAATTGACTGTTTTTTAAAAAAAACAATGGTTAATTTTAAAAATTTTATACATCAATTAGCGCCGATAATCGGTTAAAAAGCTACCTTGATATCATAATAAGAATTTTTATAATATAAACGTTGAAACAAAAGCTGTATTCGGTTATTTTAGTAGTAATGATTATGATTTTCTTCTCTTAAAATTAAGAAAGTCTTTATTTTAACAAAAAGGTGCCTTAATGCTCGAATTAAATCCGTTTAGAAAAAATAAAGTCAATCTTCAGGACTACGATTATCAAAAAGACATTCAAAACCGATTGTTGATGTCAAAATTGACAGAAACCGATCTCTTAGTTTTAGAAGAAATCCTTTATGGTCATAGTAAATTATCCCCTACTCAACTAGCTCAAGACCTAGAGTTAGAAGAATCTCAAATCACTGAAGCACTTGAAAAACTTGCTCCTACAGGTCTTTTTCAAATTAAAGACCACATGATCTTAGTAAATAAAGAACCACGAAAATATTTCGAGTCTCAGCTTCAAAAATTTGAAGAAAACTTTGTTCCTGGCATGGACTATTTACAAGCGCTTTTACGCAAAGCTCCTTTTCATATTTTATTAACCTGGTATCCCATTCCAAGAACGTCTAATAATATCTTTGATTCTTTAGTAGAAAAATATCTTCTAACGCCTCAAACATTTCAAAGATATCTTTTAGAACTCAACCTTGGCAGCACTAAGATGTCTGCAATTATAGACGAAGTTTATAATGCAGAAGATTTCACAGTACTTGGCAGCTCATTAAAACAAAAATACAGTTTATCTGATGAGGAATTTGAAGAAATCCTACTCCATTTAGAATTCAATTTTGTCGCCTGTTTAACTTATAAAAAAATTAACGGAAAGTGGGAGCAAGTCGTTTCTCCTTTTTATGAATGGAAAGAATATCTATGTTTCTTGCGAGACAGTAAAGCTCAGCCGGTTAAACACCCTGAGAAAATCACAAAATACAGAAAAAATGATTTTGCCTTTATTGAAGATATGACAAACCTACTAGCCTTGCTTAAAACAACATCAATCCCTCTTGCTTTAAATACACAAGAAGAGTGGATTCCAGATAAGACATCCCTTAAAAAACTTTCTCAAATTATTCCTGGATTTGAAGACAAAAAACAAGAACCTCTTTTTCTTGAGTATCTAGCTCACCTTGTTCAAAAACTTGTGTTCCTTAAGTTGTGTAAGATCGATTCAAGTCTTCTTAAACTCCACGAAGATAGCCGTGAATGGTTATCATTTTCTATGGAAAATAGGGCGCTGTCCATGTATAAACACACCTTGCTTCGTCTAGAGCAAGATAGCTCCCTTGGAGAAATAACAACAGAAAGAAGTGTGAGAGAAATAGAAAAGTCCCTAAGTCAAGTTCTTCATTTGGGTTGGGTAGAATTTGAAGATTTTATTAAAAGTCTCTCAGCCCCTTTAAGCAAAGACAGCAAAATAGTTCTTAAAAAAGGTGGTAAATATTGGAAATACTCATTACCTACCTATACACAAGAAGAACGTTTGTTTATTAAAAAAGTCCTTTTCAAGTGGCTGTTTGAAGCTGGCTTAGTAGCGATTGGACACGATGACCATAAAGAGTACTTCCGTGTTACACCATTTGGCCAAAGTATTTTCTCTTAAAATGCTTTATCAAAAATAGTCTAGCATTATACAAATAGGCTTTCTTTAATCTACAGAAGAAAGCCTTATGTTTTATCAAACCTTTGAACTACTCGACATACCTAAACTTTTTACTCTTGTTTTTTTAGAGTGTGTCTTATCTGCCGATAATGCATTTATTATGGCTATGATTGTTCAACCCCTTCCCTGTAATCAAAGAAGTAAAGCTTTATGGGCGGGTATCGTATCTGCTATATTTTTAAGAATAGGGGCTATTGTAGGGATTGCTTATCTTGTACACATCTTATGGATTAGATTCTTAGGGGCTTTTTATTTATTATACCTTGGATTTTCTTATGGAAGTAAGCGAGTAAAGCCCTCTAATAAATCAAAACCCATTCACCTATGGCAAGTCATCCTAAAGCTAGAAGCTCTTGATGTTATGTTTGCCTTAGATTCCATTATTGCAGCCTTAGGTTTTATGGGAATCTCTTTATCTAAAAACAGTCCCGTTCCTCCTAAATTATGGATAATTTATGTAGGTGCTATTATCGGACTTGTCCTTATGCGTTTTGCAACACAGGGATTTTCTATTTTTATGCATAAATTCCCAAAACTAGAACAAGCAGCTCACTATATTATTGGACTCGTTGGCCTCAAATTAGCTTTTGAGGCCTTAAACAGCTACTGGCCTGTGCTATCTGCTAGAGCCATCCACTATGGAGAAAGCGTTTTCTGGATTTGCTTAATCTCTCTATTTATCTATGGCTTTTTAAGCAAAGAAAAAACCATCAAACCTTAACCCATCCCCCAACCATGACTAATCAGTAAGCTTTGACCAGTAAGTGCATTAGTTGGAAATGATGCAAAAAATAAAGCAACATTTTTTACATCATCCACAGTTGTAAATTGACCATCTACTGTTTCTGGCAGCATAATTTTTGTTATAACTTCCTGGCGACTCATTTTATGCTCTTCCATAAGCTGAACAATTTGTTTTTCAACTAAAGGCGTTAAAATATAATCCGGACAAAGAACATTAGAACGAATATTAAAATCAGCCCCTTCTGTAGCAAGAACACGATTAAACCCTAAAATAGCATGTTTTGCAGCAACATAGGCACTGTTATTACGCCCACCAATTTTAGATCTTAAAGAACCCATAAACAAAATAGATCCTCCACCTGTTTTTTTCATCTCTTCCATAGCCCGTTTTGCTGTAAAAAAACATCCATCTAAACAGATTTTAAGAACCCTTTGCCAATCTTTATACGCAAAATCTATAATAGGGGATAAATGCTGAATCCCTGCGTTACTTATCAAAATATCAATCTTATGCAATGCTTGCATGCATACATCAAAAGCGCTATTGACACTAGCTTCATCTGAAACATCCATATAAATAGGGACTGCAACATCTCCATATTTGCTATTTAATTCATCACAAAAGATTTTAATAGCTTTTTGATCAATATCCGCTACAGCTACCCTGCAACCTTCTTGAATAAACCCTTCAACTAAACACCGTCCAATACCACCTGTTGCACCTGTAATAATTGCTGTCTTACCCTTTAGTCTCATTTTTTACCCACCTGTATTTAATCCATCTTGCTATTTTTGATTCAAAATAAAATCGAACATTAATAAAGGATGATCCTTCTCTAAAATAGGCTCCATCATTTTTCTTACTTCTTGGTGCACTGGATGCGGACTGTATTCTTTAAAAACTGTTGCATCCTGCAAATCCACAGTAATCACATGTGTATAATCCACAGCGCTTGGACTAGAGCCACAATAAGGCCCCCATTGAAAATCATGAATTCCTCGAATAAAACTTTTTAAAGTTAAAAGTTTTTCAAAGATTTTTTTTATCTCAATAGGATCAACATCCTTTTTTATTTTATATAAAACAATATGTCGAATCATGATCCTCCTTTATCCACCCATTCAAAATCAAAAGACACAATTGAATGAACCCCACTTACCATACGGGGCAAAACCTCTCTTTTAGAAAACTCCACACGCATAGGATCATGAAGAAAGGCATCGCGTCCTTGTTCATCCACAAAATCCACAATTAGAGCATGTGTATACCCCTGGTTACGACCTTCTGAACTTTGATAAGGTCCCCAAGTGTAAGTGAGTCTACCTGGAAGCTTTCCACTTATTGTATCTAATTGCTCATAAATTTTACGGATTTGCTCATGAGAGATGTCGCTTTTATATGTATATAAAACAATATGTCTAAACATTGTCTTTTCTCCGTGTTTTAGCTAATAAAACCACAAGCATAGTTATGATACTCATCAATAAAAGTATAACAAACAAAGATCTAGCCGACTGCTGTCTCATACTAGAAGCAATTACCGTAAAAATAGCTGCTATTAAAAACATGCAAGTTGCTAATAATGCACCAGCACTTCCTGCAATAGTCGGGAATAACTTCATAGCTCCACTTGATGCCAAAGGAATAATTGCACCAATTGACACCATTAATATAACT